>CAYWHV010000129.1:957-7001 GCA_964458045.1 uncultured Methanospirillum sp. | reverse complement strand
TTCATATGATAATATAATGCTCAGGGTTATCTTTTTATCCGTGAAAAGAAGGGACCACAAATCGAAATCATACAAATGTGATGATTCAATCCAACTGGATAGACTCATAGATGCAGATTTGACAGGTATTTGAAGTTGTCGTGATTGATATATCAGAAGCATGATTTGAAAAAAACGCAAGGCCCCTTTCGTGATAGTTCTGAAAGAACATCAGCCTCTTTTTGCACCGTATGGATAGGTTCATTACACGGAAGGGAGATAATCATCTTATCGCCTACAACCGATTCAGATAACCACCATCCACAGGTACGATCTGTCATTTTCCGGATGAAACGAATGATAGAAAAAAACCTTCAAATAAATCTCCTTGTATTCGTGATCCTTATCGGGTGTATTGTATTCACCGGCTGTCAGGAGGCCTCTGAGCAGCAGCCAGAAGAGATAAAAGTGGGCATTTTATTTCCTCTGACCGGAGAACTCGCAGATAAAGGCAAGGACAGTTCAAGCGGGGCACTTCTTGCCATAGAGGAGATAAATTCAGGTGGCGGAATAGAATCCCTTGGTGGAGCCCACCTCGTTCCAATTATCGGTGATACAAAAAGCAATCCTGAAACCGGGGCAAATGAGACGATGCGGCTGATAGAGGATGAGGGAGTTGTTTCCATCATCGGGAGCTATCAGAGTAGTGTCACGAAGATGGCCACACAGGTTGCAGAGCGGCTTCGGACCCCATTTATTGTGAGTATTTCTATCGCCGACATCATTACCGAACGGGGATTTCGATACACCTTCAGGGTTCAGCCGAAAGCTGAATATTATGGACGTGATCAGGCACAGTTCCTGGTCGATCTAGGAAACCAGACAGGAAAACCGATTCAGAAGGTTTCACTCATCCATGAGAATACTGATTTCGGGACCGCTGCAGCTCTTGCACAGAAGAGGGCACTTCGAAACCGGGGGATTGAGGTGGTGGCGGAGGTCAGTTATCAGGCAGAGGGAGTAACTGATCTCAGCAGAGAGGTGGCAGAGGCAGTCGCTCCGGAACCTGATGCCATTCTTGAGGTGACCTATCTTTATGACAGTATTCTCATATGCAGGGAGTTAAACAGAGTGGGGTCTCACATACCCCTCATCGATACAGCCGGGGGAACAGTCTCTCCGGAATATATCCAAATCCTGGGACCATTGGCTGAAAACTGCCTGTCCTCATCCGAATACTCGAAGTATGCAGCAGGAGGAGAGGATCTGAATACCCGATTCAAAGCACGGTTCGGTGCCGATATCACCGGTGATAGTGCCTATGCATACCAGTCAGTCTGGGTTTTAAAAGACGCTCTCGAACGTGCAGGATCCACTGATAAAGAGAGAATACGAATGGCACTCGCTACCACGGATATGCCCCGGGGACCGCATATGATCCTTCCTGCAGAAAGGCTCCGTTTTGATTCACAAGGGCAAAATGAGTTTGCACGGCTCTTTATTGTGCAGATCCAGGATGGAGAACTAAAACCGGTCTGGCCTGGTGAATACGCCACTGGAGCGGTCCGGTTCCCTCCTGAATCATGATGGCTAAAAAGAGACAAAACCGGGATATAGGACTCCCTGAAATCCCAATCTTCCGACATCAGTTCATATGAACCTGAAAAAAAGCCTTGCAACCCAGATAAGCTGGACCACCATCGCAATCGTAGTGATAACCCTGCTGGCAATGGGTATCGGCCTTATCTGGATTGCATATCATGCCGAACAGGAGAGTTCATATCTTGTCCTCGAAAAGAACGCAGACAAGGTTGCCATCCTGATATCCGGATACATCGGTCAGGTTACCCAGGAACTCGAGCTCTTTGAGAAGATGCAGGTACAGAGCTCAAAGCCTGGACCAGAACAGAAAAAGATCCTTGAAGAACTCGTGCTGAACCGACCGGAAACCTACAGCCAGGTATCCCTTCGTGATAGAAACGGCACAGAGCAGATGAAGATTTCCAGGTTCCATACCTATCTCCCATCCGAACTGCAGACACCTGCAAAAACAGGGGATTTTTATGATGCCCTCAATGGCAGTACATCCATAAGCCCGGTGTACCTCTCACCTGAAAGCGGACTGCTCTCTGTTCAGATAACCATGCCGGTTCAGACATGGGAGAATGACATTACCGGAGTTCTGACTGCCGAGGTCAACGTAATCCGGTTATGGCAGGAGATATCCAGGATCCAGATAGGAAACCAGGGGTATGCATACCTTGTCAATGAGAACGGGCGGTTTATCGCATATCAGGATCTGGTCGAGGTTCTGCAGAATTATAACCGGGATATGAGCACCCTGCCTCCGGTTGCAGAATTTTTATCGCAGAGGACAGAAGTGGTCCGTCATGTGTACGAATACCGGGGACTGAATGATAAACCGGTCATTGGTGTGTATGCCCCGATCATCGGAACAGACTGGGGAGTTATCACCGAACTTCCCATTGAGGAGGCATATGATGACGTTAACCGGATGCAATGGTACCTGATTGTCCTTCTGGTCCTCGGGACGATCGCAGCCGGTACAATCGGTCTTATCGTCTCCCGGCGACTTGTGCACCCGATACAATCACTCACCCGGACTGCTGAGCATATGAGCACCGGGGATCTGAATGCAGAGGTGTTTGAGGTGGACAGGCAGGATGAAGTGGGAATGCTCGCACGAGCATTTCGGCAGATGCAACAGGAATTAATGGCCTCACATAAAAACCTCGAACATCAGATAGACGAATTAACGCACACCAGGGAAGAACTGCTTGACGCCAACAGGGAACTGTCCAAAACCGAGAGAGAATTACGGACAAATTTTGAGATTTTAAGCCTGACAGAACAGGAACTTCGTGAGAGTGAAGAGCGATACCACAATGTTGTTGAGGATCAGACTGAGCTCATCTGCAGGTTTACAAAGGACGGGACGATTACTTTTGCCAATACTGCATTCTGCCGGTATTACAACATCACTGAGGAGGAATTAATTGGAAAAACCTTCTCTTCAGAGATTCCCGTGGAAGATCGTCAACAATTAAAAGCACATTTCCGTTCCATCACCCCTAAGCATCCAATCCAGGTTATTGAGCACCGGCTCATCCTGCCAGAAGGAGAGGTGCGATGGCAACATTGGTCAGACAGAGGAGTTTTTGATACAGATGGCAGTATCATTGAATACCAGTCGGTCGGACGGGATATTACTGAAAAAATTCAGATGAAAGAGTCTCTGAATCAGGCCTTAAAGAAATTAAATACGCTGAATTCTATTACATTCACTGAAATTCAAAATGCTATCTATGCGTTGACCGGATATATTGAGCTCCAGAATGAACCATTCCCTGAGGAGAAACGAATAGAATTTTTCAATGTAGAAAAAGAGCTGGTGAAAAGAGTTTTGGACTCTCTGAAATTTGCCAGAATGTACCAGGATATGGGGATCAAACCACCACAATGGCTGTTGGTGAGTCAACTCTTCCTCTTTGCGGTCTCCCATCTGGATATGTCACAGATAACAAGGAAAATTAAGGTAGATAAACTTGAGATCTTTGCAGATCCTCTCTTTGAACAGGTCCTGTTCATTCTTGCCGAGAATATGATAAAGCATGGAGAACGGGTGACTGAATGTTCTCTTACATATCAGGCAAATTCTGAAGGACTTATAATCATCTTTGAAGATAATGGAATCGGTATTCCTGATGAAAATAAGAAGAGAATATTAACAAGCGAATATTCCATGATAAACCGATTAGGCCTCTACCTTGCCAGGGAGATTTTGGAGATTACCGGGCTTACACTAACTGAGACCGGAGAGTATGGAAAGGGAGCCAGGTTTGAGATCTTTGTTCCGAAAGGAGGGTACCGGTTTACCCTGGACCGGGATAAGAGTAGTAGAGCAGAAACTTCAAAATATCGAGAATAAGCAGATTAAATATTGAATGAAAGGAGATGACCGGATTCCTGGAATGATACCCTGCATTTTAAGGTGAACAGCGTATGACCCTCATTGACCATGCTTATCTCTGAGGGAAGCCTTTTGATACTTGAAAATACCATTACCATAGAAGAAAAGGTCTTTCATGAAAGTTGATCTGCCACCCTGGAGCAATCATCCGTCCCTGTTGTTACTTGTCGGATCTACTTTGGTGTGTATTTTAACAAGCCTTGTATTTCTCAATACCGGATATACCATCATCTTTCAGAACCTCTATTATATCCCCATCATCATCGCCTGTTTTTTCTATACCAGAAGGGGGTTTCTCTTCTCCGGTCTCTTATCCCTGACCTATTTCACCCTGGTGATGGTGTATACCCGTGACATCGGTATCGTCCAGCAGGCAGGAATGCGGGTGATATTCTTTGTCGGAATTGCCGGAGTGGTGACTTATCTGGCCGAAGAAGTCCGGCGATCAGAAGGATTGCTCCAAAGACTCTCGGATTTTCAGGAGAATATCATAACAAACGCCAGGGTCTGGCTGATGGTCCTTGACAAGCGGGGCACTATTGATCTCTGGAATACTGCAGCAGAGAGGATCAGCGGGTATACCCAGGATGAGGTAGTCGGAAAGAACAGTATCTGGAAACTTCTCTACCCGGAGGCCTCCTACCGGGGTCAGATAACTGAGACCATTCACCACATCATTCATACCCAGAAAGAGTTTGAAAATTTCGAAACCGCTATCCTGACCAAGACCGGCGAAGAGCGTATTATTTCATGGAACACAAAAGAACTCCCATCAGCACACGGAGAGAGACAAAAGTTCATTGCTATCGGGGTTGATGTCACCGAACGTCGTCATTCGGAGCAGGAACTGAGAAAGAGCGAGGAGCGGTGGGCTGAGCTCTTCTCGAAAAACATGAGTGCTATTGCCATCTATAAGGCTGTTGATGGTGGGTCAGATTTTATTTTCGTGGACATAAATCCCGCAGTCGAAATGTTTGAGCAGATACGTCGGGAAGATGTTATTGGGAAACGGGTGACTGAGATCTTTCCGGCAATTGAGGAGTTCGGACTTCTTCTCGTATTCCGTCGGGTTTACAGTACCGGAAAGTCTGAAAAACATGACATCTCTCTGTATAAAGACAACCGGATACAGGGATGGCGTGAGAATATCGTGTACCAGCTCTCAACCGGAGAGCTGGTCACTACCTATACTGATGTTACCGAGAGAAAACAGGCCGAGGCACTTATCAGGGAGAAGAATGACTACCTGGAGAACCTGATCTCCATTGCAAATGTGCCCATTATCATATGGGATACCTCGCTCCTCGTCACCAGGCTGAATCATGCGTGTGAGCACCTTATCGGCAGAATGTCTGATGATGTCATTGGAAAATCCATTGAGATGCTCATCCCTCCTGACCAGGCTGACCGGTCAATGCGACTCTTTCGCACGACTACCGAGGGTGTCAGACTTGAAGCGGTCAAAATGGACATTTTAAGAAAAGACGGTTCCATCCGGACAGTGCTCTGGAACTCTGCCACCCTTTATTCCCAGGACGGAGAACATCCGGTTGTGACCATCGCCCAGGGCAGGGATATCACCGATGAGATACGGCTTGAGCAGGAGAAAGATGCTGCACTTGTACAGATCCAGAAAAATCTAGCCCAGCTTGCCGTCCTCAACGATGAGATCAGAAACCCCCTGGCTGTTATCATGGGGTATGTTGATCTCTACGAGGATAAGGAGTATGAAGGAGAGATAGTCGAGCAGGTTCAGCGGGTGAATGACATCGTCACCAATCTTGACAAGAGATGGATACAGTCAGAAAAGGTTCTCAATGCCATCAGAAAACACTATAATCTCTTTGTCCCGGGTTCAGAAACCGAAAGCGGACAATTACTCCTTGATCAACTGGATGAATTATCCGATGAGATAACAGAACAGGCTGCATCGGGATCTCCCCTGCTTCCTGAGGAGATCCAGGCCGAACTCTACATGATCCTGGACAGTATTGATGCAGTCATCTATGTCGCAGATATGGAGACGTATGATCTGTTATATCTCAACAACCGGGGGAGGATGCTGTATGGGGAT
>CAYWHV010000129.1:0-947 GCA_964458045.1 uncultured Methanospirillum sp. | reverse complement strand
TATGGTGATATCGCCGGGAGAAAATGCCATGAAGCGCTCTACAATGCCACCGATGTCTGTTCATTCTGCACAAACCGGCATCTTCTGGATGGATCAGGACCAGTCGGCGTGTACTCCTGGGAAGTGAAAAATCCAACGACCGGTCGGTGGTATGACTGTCGGGACCGGGCTATCAGGTGGCCGAACGGCAGAATGGTCAGACTGGAAATTGCAACAGATATCACCGAGCGGAAAGAGACTGAGGAGACCCTTCGCCAGACCATCGAGGATTTGAGGGACTTTAATGCTCTGACAGCAGGTCGGGAACTTCGCCTGAGAGAACTCAAAAAAGAGGTGAATTCTCTTCTTCTTGCGTCCGGTAAAGAAGAGAAGTATACCCTTGATAAATAACTGTAATTCTCATCTGTTTTCATGAAAGGCAACAATGCCATGCAATGACATGGAATGATTTGGCCCAACGGTTATTTAATCATATGAATGCAACTTCCGTACCAGAGATCCTATGGTACTTTTGAACAGATTTATTGAATGGTTTGATAATGCAACCATTGGTCGGAAAATTACCCTGATTTGTGTGTGTCTGGTTATTATTCCGACTCTGGTTCTTGGTTTTATCGCATATAGCAGTTCTGAGGCAGCGATAAAGGACAATATCAGGACAAATCTGGAAACACAGAGTACTGACCTGCTGGAGGAGACAGAGACGGTATATGGCCTTACCCAAGGCAAGGTTACGAGTGATCTGAATGTCCTCAAAAAGCTGTTTTATGCGAAGGGCAGTGCGGAGATTGTGGGAGGAAACCTGGTCCTCGGCTCTTCATATAAGGTCAATGATAATTATGAGATCGTGGATGAGGTGCAGGGCCTTTTAGGTGGAGCAGCTACCGTATTCCAGAAGAAAGGAGACCAGGCAATTCGGATCTCCACGAATGTTATCGGAGAAGACG
>CAYWHV010000128.1:3124-7003 GCA_964458045.1 uncultured Methanospirillum sp. | reverse complement strand
TATCGGCGTTGCATACCTGGCAAAGTGGTTCCACCCGGATCTCTTCAATGATTTAAATCCGGAAGAGATACACCAGAAATATCTGGATTTCATCGATGCCAATTATGATTTGAAAAATACAGGTTTATTTGGATATCCAGGTGAATCATCATAAAACAGATAAACAACTCACTTTTTTTCATGTAGCAGTTCCTCGAATCAAATCCCCATAATCCGGAGTAGTTACAGTACCTGTACCATAAGAAAAAATGGTGGATTCGCCTGTGAATGAAGCAATGAACCTAGTAATGTCCAGTTTCATACAGATTTCTATCGTTCCTGATTTGATGCATGAAATTGACACTCGTAAATTCAGGATAACAATCCTTATGTAAAACTATCTCATGAACATTACAAGGATAATATTTGAGATCCATTGATACGAGAGAAATAAGGAAGCCGGAGATGACCATCAGACCAGACATATATTCAGAAATAAAGCAATATATCGATATCTCCCACATCGAACCGGTTCGGAAGGGGTACTCTGAAGATATGAAATATCTTCTCACGGCAAAATCCGGAGAAAGACTCCTGCTTCGGATAACAGAATCTGACAATACTCAAATCCTCGCCGGAAGGAAGGAGATGTATTCATTGATGGATACACTCGCCAAATATTCATCACTGGTTCCCCAGTCACGGGCATGTTGGATATCTGAGGATGCTTATTCCTGCATCATGATCCATGAGTATATGGAAGGTGATGATGGAGAAGAATCATTGCACCGGTATAGTCAGGAAACCCAATATGAAATCGGATATCATGCAGGAATAGAACTAAAAAAACTCCACCAGCTTGCTGCTCCAGCCACTCTATCTTCATGGTATACCAGAAAAAAACAAAAGCACGAACGATACTGCGATGTATGTAACCGGGAGCATCTGACACCGAAAGAACTGGATTTGGAACCGATTCATAGATATATTGCTGATAACATCCATCTGATGAAGAATGTCAGCCAGACATTTCAGCATGATGATTACCATCCTGCAAACCTGATCATCAATAATGGACAATTAACCGGCATTATCGATTTTAACCGGTATGATTGGGGAGATCCCATACACGATTTTTACAAACTGGCATTTTTTTCCCGTGAAATCAGTATCCCTTTCTCAAGGGGTCAGATTGATGGTTATTTTATGGGAAATATCCCTTCTGATTTCTGGAAAAGATATGCCCTGTATAATGCAATGAGCATTGTCCCTTCAATTGTCTGGTTCTCGCGGATGGCAATCCGGAAAGGATACAGGGATGAACTAAAAAGAGCAATTACTCTTATACGAACCCTGATAGATGACCATAAAGGGTTTACTTCAGCGATTCCGCAGTGGTACCAGTAGGATACCATTCCTAAAAATTAAGGAAAGTCATCCTCTCCGTTACTGGTGAGGTGATCCCGGACTTGAAAATGCCAGGAGTCTGACTCCGGTAACCTGCTGAAATGTCGCACCCTGTCCGATGGCATTGAGCACAGCGTTCTCGTCTATAATTTTGGATCCTGCAATGATGTTTGCTCCATGATCAAAGAGAACCGGAGATATGGGCGTACTTGGACCAAGAATGACCACAAGTGCTTCCGGTTTACATAGCCCAAGTAGATCATCAAGAGTGTGATTGATCAGAGAACTACCAGTGATTGCCACCACATCAGCCTGGGGAATTAAATCAGAAGCTGCATGGGCCGGATGATCTCCTTCTAAAGGGTTTTGTTCTATCACCCAGAGATTCTTTACTGCCTTTTTTACCTTTGGAATGAATGGGAAATGACCAACGATTGCCACATTTTTTCCTGCACCCCGCTCCATCAGAACTTCGGATGCATTCATCTCCACGGCTTCATTTTCATTATACTCCATCAGTGAATTAATCGCAGCTATTCCAATTCCTGCCTCTATGGTATTTTCAGATAGGGCATACTGTGCCAGTTCCTGAGCACTCTTCTGGTGAAGAGTCCCTACATTCCGGACATAAGTGGTGTGATCATGGGGTTTATCCGGAGCAAAGGTTGTCGCGAGACCGCAATGACTGCTGCACACAGCGGTCCAATGAACACCAACCATCACCGAACGGACAGGAACATCTTTTTTTGGCAGATTAGACAGTAGTTCTTCAATAATGTGAGTACTCATAATAACCTCATTATGAATAATAAAAAATCCGAAATATCGAACATTGAAAGTTGAAGCCCGAATTTTCTGATTTCAGGAATAATAAGATCTGATGTGCAGACATAAAGCAATTACTCAAAACCAGGTGATAATTAATATATATTACACCGCGTTGAAATTTCTCACTCCCTTTTAGTACAATTATTTTAGTCATTTCGGGTTTTTTTGGTATGTCAAAACTGTTTTGGAAAGATTTATTATGACCGAATAGAGATACATAGTATTAGTTAGAATTAAACCGTTCAATTATAACTATAAGAAATCCTGAATTCAAGGAATCCGAAACAAAACTTGTGTATTTCATGGTTTTCTGACTTATGAATGGTCGATAAAACAAAATGGATTGAACATATGATGGAAAAGAGAACATCACCAAGAAATGAAGATCTTCTGGAAGAAATTTATAAAATCTCACTGGAGAAGGGGTATGCCAAATCCCGCGACATTGCAGGTGCACTCATTATCTCTCCGGCAACCGTGACTGAACGGTTTAAAAAATTAGAGGAAGCAGGCTATGTAAATTATGAAAGGTACGGCGGAGTGACCCTGACACCCGAAGGAATACATATCGCAGAACGGACGATTCAATCCCACTATGCAATCCGAAGACTTCTTGAACTGGCCGGAGTTGAAACAACAATCGCCAACCGGGATGCATGCATCATGGAGCATGGCCTTTCACCTGATTCGTATAAAAAACTGGTCCCATTTATTGAATTCATTGAGAAAAGATGCAAAGGTATGGAGATGAAAAAGCAATTATCCTGATCTTTTTGTTAGTCTAATAATCCCCACCCTTCAGTATCTGCTCGCTGTCTGGCATTCTCACATTCTGACAGAACTCAAAGGACTTTTAATTCAGATTTCGGGAAACTCAGGTTTTTCGAAAAAAGTTTGGCCATCATCTAAATATGCCATCGTTGCGTAATTGTAATAGTTGAAAATAAACCGTTGAGAAGTAAGTATGAACACATTAACATCCCAAATAAAATCAGATCCGGACCATTCGGATCTCGCTGATGAAAAGACAAACCCTGAAACATACAGTATCGGTATTGATATCGGATACTCATCGATCAAAATCGGCCTGGTGAACAGTTCTTTACAACCAGTATATGCAGATTACATCCTTCATAAAGGAAAAATCAAAGAAACCCTGCAGAAAATACTTGCAACGCTTGCAGGCCAGTATGATCCAGCATCAATAACGCATGGGGCAGTAACCGGAAGTGAATCAAAATGGATATCGAAAGATCAGACCATTCATCACGTCAATGATGTATCGGCACTCCTTGAAGGGAGCCTGTGCCTGGATGATTCGGTTCGTTCTATCATTGATATAGGGGGACAGACCGCCAGATATATCACCGGATTTACAAGCAAAGACAAATCATGCATCGAAATTTCTATGAACTCCAATTGTGCTGCAGGGACGGGTTCATTTCTTGAAGAACAGGTGTCACGGCTGAATCTGTCTGTTGAGGATTATGCAGCCTATGCGGCTAAAAGTTCAAGCATTCCACGAATTGCCGGGAGATGCAGTGTATTTGCCAAAACCGACATCATCCATCACCAGCAGGAAGGAGTTCCGGTTGAGGATATTCTCCAGGGTCTGGCCTATGCTCTTGTCAGAAATTACCGGGGAGCGGTAATCAAAAAACTGCC
>CAYWHV010000128.1:0-3024 GCA_964458045.1 uncultured Methanospirillum sp. | reverse complement strand
TTGCCCGATTCGGAAAGGAGGACTGCACAAACAAACATATCTGTGCACCAATCTCTTCAGGAAATGAGATAATTGATTGTTTTCTTGGTATTGATATCGGTTCAACCAGTACAAACCTGGTTCTCATGAATGGCCACAAGGAGATTGTTGCATTCAGGTATCTGAGAACTCTGGGAGACCCGATCCATGCAGTCAGTACCGGACTTGCTGAGCTTGGAAGAGAATTCAAAGACAAGGTACGGGTTATCGGAGTTGGAACAACCGGTTCTGGACGGTACATGATTGCACGGCTGTTCGGGGCTGATGTTGTGAAAGATGAGATCACCGCCCAGGCAAAAGCAGCAATCACCCGTGATCCCCTGGTGGATACCGTGTTTGAAATCGGCGGTCAGGACTCCAAGTTTATCAGCCTGAAAAACGGTGTCGTTACGGACTTTCAGATGAATAAGATATGTGCTGCAGGAACCGGGTCATTTATCGAGGAGCAGTCGAAGAAATTCGATATTCCCATTGATGATTTTGGAGATAAGGCACTTGCCAGTACAAAACCGGTGTATCTTGGTGAACGGTGCACCGTATTCATCGAGACAAGTATTGCTGCCTGCCTTGCCAATGGAACAAGTACTGAAGATATCGCATCAGGTCTGTGCTATTCCATTGTGAAGAATTATCTCAACCGGGTGGTTGGGCAGAAGAAGATCGGAGATCGGATATTCCTGCAGGGAGGTATTGCCTATAACCAGGGAGTGATAAATGCATTCCGTTCACTGACCGGGAAAGAGATCATTGTTCCTCCATTCTTTAGTGTAACCGGAGCCTATGGAGCGGCTATCCTGACCAGCGAAGAGATGGGATCACGGAAGACCTCGTTCAAAGGATTTGACCATATCGCCTCATCCGGTGAGGGGGAAATTGAAAACGTAGACAATTCAGGTTCAGGATCTGATTTTGAAGAGATGGTCACGGACCTTATCTTTGAAGGGTATGATGGAACACTGGATCCCGGTAAAAAGACCATCGGAATCCCACGGGCTCTCTTCACCTATGGCATGTATCCAATGTTTAACGCTTTTTTCCGGGAGCTGGGGTATAATGTCCTCCTGTCAGATCCGACAAGTGAAAAGACCATCTGGCTTGGACAGGATTATTCACTTGACGAGACCTGTTACCCGGTCAAACTGATCAACGGTCATGTGGCAGAGCTGGTGGAGAAAAAGGTGGACTACATCTTTTTCCCAGACCTGTACACGGTTGTTCACCCGAACTCCCATACCCGCCAGGATTTTGGCTGCCCGTACATACAACTTGCATTCAAACTGGTAAACCGGGCAATGGAACTTGATACGAAAGGTATCAAAATGCTTGCTCCTACCATTGGTTTTAGTCTTGGTGAACAATTCATGAAAAACAGTTTTATGAATCTTGGAACGATGCTTGACCGAACACCGGAGGAAACAGGGAAAGCCCTTCAGAAAGGGATGCAGGCATTCCATAATTTTGAAACCCGGATTATGGAAAAGGGGAAACAAATCGTTCAGGGCCTTCAGGCTGATGAGAAGGCATTTGTCCTGATTTCAAAAACCTACGGAGTGGCAGATCCGGTATTAAACCTAGGCATCCCCGGAAAACTGAAAGAGATGGGATATAAAACCCTTGCATTCTATAACCTCCCTGAATGTGATGTTTCCAGCGAACACCCAAACATGTTCTGGCCTTTTGGTCAGCATATCCTCGAAGCTGCACAGGTGGTAAGGCAGCATCCAAACCTGTATGCAATCTTCCTGACCCATCATGGGTGTGGTCCGGATACCGTATTCACCCACTATTTCAAGGAGATCATGGGAGATAAGCCATATCTGAACATTGAAGTTGATGAGCACTCATCAGGAGTCGGTGTGGTAACCAGGCTTGAAGCATTCGTAAACAGTCTGAATCATATCCCCTCACAGCCTGCAGAGGATATGAACTGCTATCCGGCACGTGTTCCTCATCCAAAAGCCGGGATAACTACCAATGGTCTTGCATTTTCCAACACCTGTGAGTATTACCTGCCGGATCTCTATCCCTATTCCGGACTTCTTTGCGAACATTTCAGTAAAAAAGGAATCCGTTCTCACCCGTTTTCACCTACGAGTGAAAAGTCCATTGATGAAGGGAGAAAACACACCATAACAAACGAATACTTCTCAATGGCTGCACTTGTCGGTGATGTGCTGAATATTCCGGACATTCGAAACAAAGGAGATATCCCAAAAGTTCTCTTCATTCCACAGAACGAGGGAGCAGAAGTTGACGGGCAGTATAACCGGTTTATACGCACGATTCTTGATGAGGAAGGGCGATCTCACGTCGGGGTTGAATCTCCGTTCATTGAAGATATCATATACGAGGATGAGGGTTTTCTCACGTCACTCTTCTGTCTCCTCATTGCAGGAGACTTAATTCTGGTGACCCCTGCTTCTGACCGGGCCAGGTACCTGAACCAGATGAAAGGCATGATACAGAGGAATGAACTTGATATCCGTTCTCTGAAAAGAATTGCCTGGGAGATCTCAATGATCCTGCAGTCAGCACCTCCGGAAAAAACCATCCTTGCCATAGGTGAGCCACTCATTCTCTACAATGATATGCTGAATAACCAGATCCTGAATGGAATAGAAGAGAACAACGTCCGGGTTATGTATGCACCATTAAGTGAATGCTTCTGGCAGACCTGGAAGGATTACATTCTCCAGTACGGGAACGACAGGACTGATGTCCTTTTAAAGAAACTTGCCATACTCGAAGATTATATGAATCAACTCCATCAGGTCCTTGGTGTATTCAGCCCATATGAAGAGAAAACGGAAGACCTTATCAGACTCGCAGATGCCACCACCGGGTATTATGCCGGTGGATTTGGAAGATACCGGGAGGCAAAAGTCCTTGGGTTACCATCTTCGGTCAATGGAGTAATAACCGTTTCATCAATGTATGAAAACACCGGAATCCTGCTCAATACGCTTCATAAAGGATTTGAATCAG
>CAYWHV010000127.1:0-7056 GCA_964458045.1 uncultured Methanospirillum sp. | reverse complement strand
GGTAAAGATCATGCCGCTGAAGTTCCTCCGGGCCGATGGAAACGGAGATACTGCTGCATCACTGAATGCCATCGCCTATGCCCGTCGGATGGGAGCGGATGTAATTAGTTGTTCCTGGGGTGGAACAGCACGAAGTCAGGCACTTGGGGATGCAATTGCTTCAACGAATATTCTGTTCCCCTGTGCTGCAGGAAATGCAGGATCTAATAATGACATTACCGCACATTATCCGTCCGGGTTTGATTCATCCCAGATTATGTCTGTTGCAGCATCAGATGCCAAGGATGGCATACCCTCATTCTCCAATTATGGTGCGACCACGGTAGATGTCGCGGCTCCTGGAGACTGGATCATGTCTACCTATCCGACATCTCTTGGTCATCAGTATGTGAAGATGAAAGGAACTTCGATGGCAACCCCTCATGTTGCAGGTCTGGCTGCTCTTCTGCTCTCGAAAAATCCATCCATGACTCCCGCAGCCCTCAAGGCAAAGATCATGGATACCGTTGATAAATTTCCTGCATTCTCCGGGAAGACTGTCTCTGGTGGGAGAATTAATGTCTATAAGGCGCTTGGCGGTGGCGGGTCTTCTTCAGATGTTAAAGCTCTTCCTGGAATGAGCCAGCCGCCAAAAGATCTCAATGGTGACGGGAAGTATGAGGATGTAAACGGGAATGGTCGTTCAGATTATTCAGACGTTGTATCCTTCTTTAAACAGATGGACTGGATCAGTAAAAATGAGCCGGTTGCTGCATTTGACTTTTCAGGAAACAATAGAATTGACTATACTGACGTGGTGAAGTTATTCCAGTCAATATAATGGGCTTGGGACGATAAAATCAAGATTGGATTTTGCAATCCCTTATTTTTCTTCCGATGACCACCGGTTGGTAAAGAAGATCTCTTTTCCCGGTTTTTTGCTTGGAACTTTCACTTCTTTTGGGTACCCTGCCGGAATGAGTGATGTTAATGAGTAGGGCTCAGGGATTTCCAGAAGTTTACAGATCTCTGCTCCGTATTCTTTTTTATCTCCGGCAACCCAGCAGGTTCCGACACCATATGCCTGAAGACAGGTGATCATGTTCATCGTTGCTGCACAGCAGTCTTCCAGGTAGTATTTCGCATTCTTATCTCCACAGGTGACAAAACAGGCTGCAGCATCAGCGATAAACTTCCCATGATCCGTGATATCGGCAATTTTTTGTAACAGGTCGCGGTCAGTTACCACACCAATGAGCCATGGCTGCAGATTCATCGCCGTCGGAGCAAAACGACCACATTCAAGGGTTTCCTTGATAATTTCATCGCTCAGTGGTTTGTCAGTGTATGATCTGACGCTCCGCCGTGATTTGATAATCGTAACTCCAAGATTCATAGTATTCATTAATACTTACCATCGAAGATAATTATCGGTCCCTGAGGGGTATCATCCGCTCCAGGTGAATTCGGAAAAAAAATTACCCAACCGTCCAGGACTCAATATTTCGCGTTTCAGGATCAAACAGGATGCCGACCTTTATCTTCAGCCGGGGGTCTGACATGTACTTTTCTGCATATCCACGTTCGTCAATTTGATCAAGTGGATCTTTTTTTCCTTTTTGCCCGATGCCCTTTACTTTGAATTCGAAGATCCAGATATATGAGGGTGTTTTAACGGTCAGATCTATCCGACCTTTATTCGTCGTATCTTCCGGGATTACCTCGTATCCCAGACTTGCAATATACGAATACATCAGACTTGCCCAATACCCTTCGAATTTTGCAAGGGGATTTTTCCGGTACCAGTCATGGGGAATAGAGGCGAAGAACGATTGAAGGTGAGCGTGCAATCCATCCTCATCCCCGGTGTCCAGAATAGAAAACAGGATATTTCGATTGTCAGAGAGTGAATAGCCGGAGAGAGCCTCAGAGAACAGGAGGTTGAGAGATGTTCTGACCTCTTTATTTGGGTACCCGAGTGTGCATCGAAATCCCCGGATGCCGTCAGATGACCAGGATTTGATGGTAAGGTATCCGGTCTGAAATAACAGGGTGTCAACCCGGATCTTCTCCGGATTAAATGACAGGAGTATCTCGTCACCTGATATCATTCCGTCGTACTCTGCCGGTAACCGAGGCTCATCCTGCCAGGTTTTAAGGAGAAAAGAGGGTGTCCCGGTCTCGAACCAGTATGGTCTGAAGATCCCTGAATCAAAAAACAAAAGAATATCAAAGGGATTGTAGACTGACTCACCGGTCCATGAGTATCCGTTATACCAGTCACGGACAAGGTCAGGATCACATTGGTCATACCAGGATGCGAAAACGGTCCTGATGTCCTCCTCTGTATATCCGCAGATAGTGGAGTACCGGGAGTCAAGAGTAATGTCCTGAAGATTGTTCAGACCGGAAAAGATACCGGTTTTGATAAATTTCGATACACCGGTGATAAAAACAAACCTGATATGAGAATCGAGTGGTTTAATTACTCCATAAAAGTCCCGTAAGATATCCCGCATCTCGGCTGCACAAGCAGGGTCTTCCAGGGTATCAAGGATGGGTTTATCATACTCATCAACAAGGATAATGACCTTCTCTCCCGATTTTGCGTGTATATCCCTGATTAATGATGAAAATCGTCCGCCAATCGATGTCTCAAAAGGTTCAAAATCCCAGGTCCTTGCCCAGGCAGAGATGAGCTCATGTATCTGTGCTTTTAACTCTGCTGGTGTCCGTGGAGATGAGAGTGACCAGTCAATCCGCAAGACCGGGTTTCTCCTGTTCCAGTCCCACTTTGAATCCGGACTGTCCAGAAAAAGTCCTGAAAAGAGATTCCGTTTCTGTGAAAAAGCCGCATCAAACGTATCGATGAGAAGACTTTTTCCAAACCGCCGGGGTCGTGAAAGAAAGTAATATTTGCCTGATTGCACCAGTGAGTGAATCAGAGGTGTTTTATCGACATAGACATATCCCCCGGTTCTGATTTCAATAAAAGACTGGATACCAATCGGAAGTTTCAGGCAGGACATCTCTTTCACTACTATTCCGTTGTCTGGTAAAATAAGTATTGATTTGGAGAGGAGGATGGCTCTTGGTGACGTACCGTATGTTCAGGTTCTCCTGAGAACCATCAGAACCAATCCCGCTCCTATGATCGATACTATTCCCAGGGGAGCCTTGGTCGGTTCAGGAACTGGAGTTGATTCAGGTGTTTTCACCGGTGTCGGTTCAATGGTTTGAACCGCAGTATAGGTTGGAGTCGGAGCAGGCGTGAAGGTTGGTGCAGGTGTTTGCACAAGTGTCTGTACTGTTTGGACTGGTGTTGGAGGCTTTGTAACCGGAGCCGTATATGCGGGGACGTCTGTTTTTGTTGCTACTGGAGTTCTTTCTGGATCTGGTGTTCCAATCTCAATCGCAACCGGTGATTTAATCAGGGGATTGACATTCTGAATAAGAACATCCACAGGAGCTGATACGCCAGCCCCGGTTTCCGGCATATTATCCTTAATCCGGTTCATAGAAAGCTCTGCCTGAACGTTCCAGGTCCCGACAGTTACTCCCCCGGTACTCCATACCGGACCGGTGGAGGTTAGTGACGAGGTAAGCGGGATCCCGGACAGGCTGAATGATCCGGACGGGCCGGACACGGAAGAGTATTTTGCACCTTCAGGACTGGTGAGAACAATATCCACTTGTCCATCCGGTCCTCCACGGGAATTCGCCTCATAGACATTTGATGATATCCGGAATGATACTGCATCACCTCGTGGAACCCACTTTCCGGTTGCATCAAAACCTGCAGTCTCATCATAGGCTCTTACCGACACCTGGGGTCTTTTTACCTGGAATACGGGGCCACCTTCAGGCCAGGAATACCAGAGTCCTTCTTTCCCGGAAAAGCCTGAAGGTGATACGTAAAATGAGTCCGGAGATGATACGGTCATCAGTTCAGTCGGGTCAGAACTCCTGCTGCTCCCCGGAGCCCACCATCCAATCTGCCCGCCGTCCATGACACCGGATGCAGATATGTCAAGTCCTTCTTCCCCGAGGAAAACGGTCCCTCCGGGCCGTATTGTTACCAAATCTGCATGTACCTGATACGTGCATAACACAACCATAAGCAGACAGACAAGTCTGGTTACAGATTTTTTCATAAGGAACAATTTCCTTAAAACCTTATAGTTTTCTCTACCCATCTCACTTTATAGTCTTCAGACCAAGATCGATACATGGGAATTGCCTTTTTTGCTGGTGGCTGTTTCTGGGGCATTGAAGCGGGATTTCAGAAAGTTCCTGGAGTAATCGATACAAAAGTCGGATATATGGGAGGACATACACAAGAACCAACCTACCAGGATGTCTGTACAGACACAACTGGTCATGCCGAAACAATTGCTCTTGAGTATGACGATGCGGCGATATCTTATAGAAAACTTCTGGAAATTTTCTTCTCCCTGCATAATCCGACCGAAGTAAACAGGCAGGGGCCGGACATTGGAAGTCAGTACCGGTCGGCCATCTTCTATACAACGCCAGAACAACAAGAGGAGGCAGAGCAGTTCATAAAAGAGATGAACCAGTCTGGTCGGTATCATGCCCCAATTGCAACAGAGATTGTTCCGGCAGAAACCTTCTGGCCAGCGGAGGAGTATCATCAGTCTTATTTCATGAAAATAGGTCAGCGTTATGGAAGGAGTTTGTTCTGAAATGAGAGATCATCTGTGCATTATCATGAGAAAGAGTGTATTCGTTCTTTTTCTACTGTTTTGTATCATCATTGGAACCGCCTCTTCAGCACCTTCAGATCCACAAGGCATAGTCCTGATATCATGGGATGGCATTTCAAAAGACACCCTGCAAGGTCTTTTGGATACCGATTCTCTGCCCCATCTCTCCTCTCTTTTAAAAACCGGGAGTTTTATCAACATCTCAATTACCGATCACTATCCGGATACCATGGCCGGACATGCCCAGATTCTGACCGGCTATTCACCGGAACAGACCGGGGTCTTTAAAAGTATGCGATATGGTGAGATACCTCATGGGATGACGGTTTTTGAACGACTTGAAGATAGTCTGGGATCAGATAATATCAGCACTGCTATTGTTGCATCTCAGGAGAGAAGTCTTGGGACGCTGAAAGGTCTCCCATTTTATCATGCAGGCAAGGTAGTTGATTACTACTATGACCGGAATAGTGATGCAGGACTTGTCGGGTCAGTCGCATCTGAATCAGTCTACCACTTTGGATCAATGGGACGCTTTTTTGTCTTTGCTCATTTCAGGGATGCGGCAGATGCAGGATATGCCTATGGGGCTGGATCTCCTGAGCAGATTACAGCTATCAGGGCGATAGACGAAGCGACCGGAAGCATTCTTCAGGCATTAGATGATCTGGGGATATCAGATAAGACTGTCCTGTATGTCACAACCGATCATGGATTCAATACCAGTCCCAAAGATCATACCGGACAGATATCTCTCTGGATGGTGACCAATGAACCCGGGTATAACCTGACCGGCGATCAAAAAGATATCTCGCCGACGGTGATGAAACGATTTGGTGTTTCTTATCATGAGATGAACCCGCCGTATAACGCAACGGCACTCAACCCCTGACTTTTTTAGAATAGGTTCCTCTTCTTTGAGGAATTTAGAAACCAAGAACGAATAGAGAATTTATCGAAGAGAAAAAAGAAAAGAGTTTAGCCGAACAGGGCACCAAGCCCTGCCATTCCACTCTCTTCTTCTGCCTTCTTGTCTTCAGCAGGTGCTTCTTCTGCTGCTGCGGCTGCCGGAGCTGCGCCTGCAACAGGAGCTGCTGCAACAGCGACCGGTGCTGCTGCTGCCTTGCTGATTGCGTCCTCAATGTCAACACCATCAAGGGATGCGACAAGTGCCTTGACACGTGATTCGTTGACAGCGATACCAGCGGCAGAAAGTACTGCCTGAACAGAGGATTCGTTGATCTCCTTTCCTGCTTTGAACAGGAGGAGTGCAGCGTATACATACTCCATGTTAATTCACCTAAATATTATTCCGATTGCTCGTATTGTTTGCATATTGCTCATCCGACGACATTCTGGAGGGCCATGGCCTGGGCCTGTGCTCTTCCAAGAACAGCGTCGATTATGTCACTACTGGTGACTGCAGCCTCGACACCAACTCCGCGTGCATCACGGACAGCCTTGGTAAGCAGTGCAGATGCGGTATCCTTGGTTGGATATGCAGCATTGACTGACAGATTGAAGGCATGGGTTGCAGCGGTGATGATGCTGTTGTAGAATGCAGTCTCGTCGATTGCCAGGACATCAGACTCGTAGATACTTCCTTCGTAGAAGGCTGCCTGCAGGAGAAGACCGACATCCATCGGCTTGACATCCAGCTTGGCAAGTGCATCTGCAAGTTTTTTGTTGATCTCCTGACCGGCTTTTACCACTGTTTTTGTTTCACGAATGGTAACTTTTCCTGCCTCAATTGCTGCAGGAATGCCGGCCTGTTGAAGCTCACCGACGATTGGACCGGGACGGAAACTGGTCGGTCCCTTTGAGACGACGATATCTTCCGGTGCAGTCTCTCCTGGACGTGCTGCCATCTTTGTCTTCGTCTTTTCAAGCATACTGTAGAGCTTGAAAGGATTCTCATTGGTAAAGATGAGAGCAGAATGTCCGGATAAGTGTGAAGATAACTCTGAAATGGGTCCCTCGAGCTCACCAAACGCATGTTCGATGAGCGTGTTACGGGTCATAATCAGTTCGGCTTTGCCGCGAAGATTTCTTCTGATATCCTGCACCTGTTTGGCTGGGATACCATACATATCAACAAGTCCTATCAGCTTGTATTCGCTGGTAAGCTTCTTGATAGTCGATATCTCATCCTTCTTCCACTGGGGCAGATGTGAGGTATACAATGCCATTATATCTCCACCTTCACAGACGGCCCCATCGTTGTCTTAATATAGACCGATCTGACCTGGAAGTCACCCATCTCAAGTTTTGAGAGAATACGCTTGAGGATTGCATCGATATTGTCTGCAACTTCCTCTTCACCCATCGCGGTAGTACCAACTTTGAGTGA
>CAYWHV010000126.1:0-7157 GCA_964458045.1 uncultured Methanospirillum sp. | reverse complement strand
ACATAATATTTTTTCTTTGAGGTAAGGAGATTCTTTTCTGAATAAGACAAAACGGAGAATGCTTTTAGGCATTCTCTGCGGCCATTTTGACGTCTTCTTCCTTAATTGTTTTTCTACCTGCATGCTGGGCAAGGCGGTTTGCTTCCCTGGTCAGGTTTGCAATGTAGTCTTCTGCTTTTGCTACAAGAGCTGCTGCTGCATCGCTTCCCACACGCTCAGCCCCATTTTTCTTTGCAATTCTTACAACTGCTGCAATAGGTAAGTCTGCCATAGTCCTCTACCTCAAAACAAAGTATATTGATATCTATTTAAATATTTCGAGATTAACTCGAGATTTTCGACATTCTGACCTGATAAGAGTTGATTTTTATATTTCATGAGATTAGGTTTCAGAGATAAGCAATCGGATGCATTATTGCAAAGAAATAAAATTCCTCGTCAAATTGAGAATTTTTTCAGGAAAGATAACTCAATGAGATTATCTGCGAGATTTAGCGCGTACAGATAGTTCGGGTTAACGCGCGAAGTATCTATGAAGATTTTTGGGATATTCAGGACCGGTGCCCCATGAGAACGCCCACTCCCCAGAAATAGCAGTGTTCTGAAGATCAAATTTCCCGATATACCATCTGGAGCTACAATAAATCCTGAGTCCTGAACTGCCTCCTCGATGAGTATCCCTCTATGAACACCACCGGTCAGACGGGCAACAAGTTCTGCATCAGCAAGACTTCTGTCAACTGCAGGATGACGACCAAAGTCATCAAGTCGTCCGCCGGATAGCACCGTAACCTGATCGGGAAGGCCAAATTTCTGACAAAGTGGTTTAACCTTTTCAATAAGTGACACCTTCTCCGTAATTGTCCAGCCTTCATCAATACCGACCGGACCCAGAAAAAAACGGGAACCATCTGCTGTTTCCAGGAGGACCACCCGTTCAAGCCTGGATACCCCGGCGGTTTCTTTTAAAATCTGGAGCGTGTGATGAGAAGATAAAGTTCCCCGTATCGCTGCATCAATTGTTCCGGAAAAAAGATCCGAAACCAGATCCTGCTCTGGATGTTCAGAAATAATCGTCTGAAATTGAGGTGGCGGTGAGATCTGTAAACCTGGATTCAGATAACACCTAATTGTTGATCTGCCAGAATAGGAGGCAATACCAGAAAAAACCCTATTTTGATCACCTCTGATTCCAATGCCTATGATTGAATGCGAATCAGGGATATGTTCCAAGATGCATTACCCCTCCGTTTTTCGAAAAGTCAAAGACAAGCGCAGAAGAGTCATTATTATGAATGCGAAGTTCTCCTGAATCATTCACTGTCCCAATAGAGGAAACGGTCATATCAAATCTATCAAACAGACTGATAATTGTCTCAACATGCTCATTCTTTGCAGTTAGAACAAATCCCATGCCCGGATACATTTTCAGCCAGTGATCAAAGGTGATATTGTTTTCTTTCAGGTCCGGGTGGGGTATTGCTTTCAGATCAATATCAGCTCCCTTCCCTGATACTTCAAGCAACATCCCGAGTGTTCCGATAATCCCTGGGTTGGAAATATCCTTCCCTGCTGTTACAAGTTTTTGAGATCCGATCTCCTGCAGTACTGCAATCTGCCCGCGAACTTCATCAGCGGTTCGTAAGGTTGCACTGTCCCAGTTTAAAACGCAGGATGGATGAACCCTGCCTTTTAAATCGATTGCAATGAGGACTTTATCACCGGAACAAGCCCTATTGCTGTAAATAATATTCTCAAGCGGAGCAATACCGAGAATTGCAACATCAATCACACTATAGGGGGTATCCGGATGCAGATGCCCACCAACAATTGGCACGCCAAATTGTCTGGAGGCGTCATGCATACCCTGTATGACCTGTTTTTTTATTGTATCATTAGAAATTGAGAACACATCCACCATGGCAAGTGGTTTCCCTCCCATGGCAGCGATATCATGGACATTGACCAGGACAGCACAGTATCCTGCCCAGTACGGATCTGCATCCATAAGTTTACTCCAGATCCCATCAGCCGCCAATAATAGCGCATCTGATCCGTTTTGTATTACTGCAGCATCTTCTCCAAATGACGCGACAACAGCCTGAGAATCAATCTGAAGATCCCGAACCATTGCACCGATTTCACTTTTCCGTCTCACTCCGTCATATGTTCTGACAGCCTGTGCTATCTGTTCGGTGGAGCAGGTGTATTCTCCCATGGCCCTAAATCTCACTCTTTTTTTCTGTTTCATCACTCATAAAATGTCTTATTTGGTTCAGAATTTACCAAAGACCTGAGAGCATGCCAGTCAGTGTAGTTCATGCGGTTTATCTTCATAGCCGGCACATATAATCGGGATGGACTGGGCAGAGAAGTATCGCCCCCGGCATCTGAATGAGATGGTGGGTAACCGGGAAGCATTACACCAGATGAGTGACTGGGCTACCCGGTGGACTGTGGAATCCCCTCCTCTCATACTTTATGGCAAGCCCGGTATTGGGAAAACTTCCAGTGCATGGGCACTCGCAAACGATATGGACTGGGAAGTTGTGGAGCTGAATGCCAGTGATCAGCGGACCAAGGCAGTCATTGAAAAAGTAGCCGGAGGAAGCGCAAGTACCGGTTCACTTACCGGCGCCTCCAGGAAACTTATCATTCTTGATGAAGCCGACAATCTTCAGGGAAACGCGGACCGGGGAGGAGCACGTGCTATCGCGGATGTGATTAGGCAGGCACGCCAGCCACTGATACTTATTGCCAATGATCTCTACGGGCTGGACGGCACCATCCGGAACCTGTGTACGAAAGTTCAGTTTAAGGCTCTGCCAGCAAAATCACTGGTCCCCAGACTTCGTGAAATTTGTTCCCGGGAACAGGTGACCTGTTCAGCCCAGGCGATAACTGACATCGCAGAACAGGCCGGAGGCGATATCAGGTCTGCTGTGACCATGCTCTATGCCTCTGCCATTGGGAAAGATACGGTGGGTGAGGATGATGTATCCATCTCTGGAAAAGATAGTCGGGCCAGTATTTTTGACCTGGTAGCAGCAACCCTGGGGTACCGTCAGGTTCCGTCACTACTGGATATGTCCATGTCGGTAGATGAAACACCGGATACCATTCTGCAATGGATTGAAGGAAATCTTGGAGTACTGCCTGACAGAAAAAAGACAGCCCAGGCCTATGCGGCATTATCACGGGCAGATATGTACCTGGGATACACATATCTCAATCAATATTACACATTATGGCGGTATGCAACTTCTGTTATGCTCTATGGGGTCCATGATGTAATGCGAGGCCGACCATCCGGATATGCAAAAATTATGCCCCCGTCACGATGGCGACAGATGTCAGTTGCAAAAAGGCAGAAAACAATGCGGGAGCAGATGTTATCTGACATGGGCACATCAATGCATATGTCCGCTTCTACGGTCCGGAACCTGTACCTCTGTCCGGTTTCTCTCCTTGCAAAAGAATTCCCAGAGCAGTTTGCGAGAAAATATGAGCTCGATGTAGATAAACTGGACATCCTGATTCATGATCCCCTTACTGCCAAATCAATAGTTAAAAAAATTGAAGATGAGAAAAAGCAGATTGAAAAGGAACTGAAAAAGAAGAAGAAAGAGGAAGAGGCCCAGGCCAAAAAGGCCCGGGGAGTGAAAAAAGAGAAATTACCTGTTGCAGAGAAGATTCCCTCTATTGAGACTTTTTCCGGGCAGGAACCGATGACACCCTGTGAAGAAGGGCCATCAGAACCGGTGGAAAAAGATAAGAAATCCTCCCAGTCAACCCTCTTCAGTTTTTAACATACATATGGAGAGGGACTTCACATCCCGGTAGCGGGGCAGGGCGGTTTGCTCCTTCAAATCCCAGATGGTACACGATGAGATCGGCATGAACAGATTGTGCAAGTCTTATCAGTGGAGGTATCATCTCCTCAACCGGCCGTATTGCGTAAATACAATCACAGTCCAGATAGAGCTTCGGTTTTGGATTTGACACATCGTCTTTCACATAGGGTATACATGAAAAAAGGGGAGGGTCGATGATATCCACGCACCTGATTAATATCCCGGATCTGAATAACAGGGTTGCTGCATGAAGATTTGTTCCGGCACCAGCTTCGATAACTGAGCGGTAGCGTCCGGCAATGAACCTGGCAATTGCCGTCTCAATATGTTTATACCCGCTCATTACCCAGTTTATTGGAGATGAATATCCTTATTTTTTGGGATCGCGGCGCGCCAGCCGGTCTTGAAATACCGGTTGCCCGGATCATTTCTCAAATTCTGGATATTCCGGCTGAAGTATGTGAAAGCCCGGTTCTTTATAATGGGTTTGACAGGAGTAGAAATCAGTTTGATGCAAGTGCAATATTAACCTGTCTTGATGTTTTTTCCCGCCGGAATGAAGAAAAAAGATTCATTTTACTGGTAACCGGAGATGATATCTTCAGACCGGGCACCAGGTATGTTTTCGGTCTCTCCCGCCCCGCGACTGGCACTGCCGTAATCTCATCGGCCAGGCTGAAAAATGAATACTGGGGCCTTCCATCAGATGAAATGATGCTCATAGATCGGTTATCACGGGAAGGAGCCCATGAGATAGGTCATCTCTTACACCTGGATCACTGTGACAATACTTCATGTATCATGGCAAACCCACTCACGCTTGATGACCTGGACAATAAGAAATCAATGCTCTGCCAGATCTGCATGAGTAAAATACAAAGCAGCCCGATATCGGTAAGTTTGTAAGAAAAATTATATATAGAGATTCTCTAGAATTTCCAGATTTTCCCGGGCGATCTGGTTACCCGGGTTTAAATCGACTGCCTTTCGATACGCTTCAATGGATTCATTGTATGATTTCATGGCATAGAGAACATTTCCAAGATTGTACCATCCCTGGTCAAATCCGGGTTTTGTCTGTGTTGCATTGAGGAGTGCATCGCGTGCCTCTTCAGTCCTTCCCATAAGATATAATATTCTCCCAAAATTATTCCATGCATAACCATTATCAGGATCAAGACTGGTCGCTTTGGTAAGTGCGGTTACTGCTTCTTCATATTTTTTGTCTTCTGCATATGCCCATCCCAGGTTATTCCACGCATCAGAAAAACCAGGATCAAGTTCCAGAGCCTTATTGAGAACTGGTATTGCTTCAGGAAGAGCACCGGTCCTGATGAGTGAATACCCCATTGTGCTCCATGCATATTTATTATCCGGGCCGGTTATGGTTGCAGACTCTAAAGCCTCCAGCGCTTTTTCATAATCCCCAAGTTCATTATATGCCCAGCCCATGTTTGTCCAGGCAATCGTGTGATTGGGATTAAGGCTTGTAGCCTCTTCAAGTGGCGATATCGCATCACTGAACCTGCCCAGATTATTCAAAGCATACCCAATCGAATTCCAGACCTCCGGATTCGTAGAATTAAATTTGGTATATTCCTCAAGAATTACTAATCCTTCTTCAAAAGATCCATTCTGTATAAGAAATATTCCTGCTGCCGGATCAGTCATGTTTTCCTCTGCATGTATGACCGGTGAAAAGAAAAGAAAAAAAGACAGGAGAATGATGAAGGATCTTCGTATGTTCCAATTCATTATAGTATGAGATATTCTTTAAAAAAATAAAGTTTTTATTGATTGGTGTTTCGAAATTTTCAGATCTTTGGTTTCTTTTTCAATGCTTCAACCAGCAGATCGATGGTGGCTTCGACGTCTTTTAAATCAACGACCTCTACCGGAGAATGAATGTACCGTGAAGGGACCGATAAGGGGATGCTGGGGATTCCATCACGAACCAGGTTTATTATGGAAGCATCAGTGTTCCCTCCGTCACCAACTTCAAGCTGGTATGGTATTTTCATCTTATCACCAGCAGATCGAAGCCAGGTTACCAGCCGGTTATCTGCCAGTAATCCCCTCCCTGATGCACTTGCCAGCCCGAGGACCGGTCCTTTCCCCATCTCAACTGACGCCTCCTTTTTTGTGATGCCCGGATGGTCTCCCGGAATCGTAACATCGGTCGCAATGGCAATGTCAGGATGTATTGCATAAGCACTGACCTTGGCTCCTTTCAGACCTACCTCTTCCTGAACGGTAAACACCCCGTAAATGGTCATTGAGGTCTTCATCTTTTTCAGTGTCTCAATCAGAACAAGAACGCCTACACGATTATCAAGTGCTTTTCCGGTAATCCGATCATTTGCCAGATGAATAAGTTCCTGTTCAATAGTAACCGGAGTTCCGATCTCAATCCCAAGGTCAGCTACCTCTTCTGCTGATGATGCTCCGATGTCAATGAACATATCCTCCATCTTGATCTCTTTTTTCCGGTCCTCCGGTGTCATAACGTGCGGAGGTTTAGATCCGATAACTCCGGACACCGGGCCTTTCGTTCCATGGAGAACAACACGCTGGGTATGAAGCGTCGGATTAAACCAACCGCCAATCCCTACAAATTTTATGAACCCTTTATCGTCAATATACTGGACCATAAGCCCGATCTCATCCATATGGGATGCTATCATGACTGAAAGTCCGGTCCCTTTTTTTACTGCGATTAGGTTTCCCAGTCTGTCTTCGGAAATTTCATCGACATATCCGTCCAGTTCTTTTCGGATAATTGATTTGATATTTCCTTCAAATCCTGAAAGCCCATGTGCATCTGATAGTTTTTTTAATAAATCATACACCATTTTTAAACCTCAAGAACCGGTCTCATACGCTCGATTGCAGCCTTAATATTATCCCGTGAAGTAGCATAACTGAATCGGGCATATTCTGCACCTGATGGCCCGAATGCATCACCAGGAACTATGATAACCCCGGCATCCATCACTTTTTGTGTTCTCTCCTTTCCAAGGGGAACAAATGCATAAAAGGCACCCTCGGGCTTGGGGAAATTTACACCCATATCATGAAATCCGGAAAACAGAATGTCACGGCGTGCTTTGTATTCGTCACGCATCATCTTCACGCAGGCTTGATCCCCGGTATAAGCTGCCACACCGGCATACTGGCTGATAGAAGTGGCACAGGTCTGACAATACTGATGGACTTTCAGGCACTCTTCCATGTACTCTGGTGGACCGGCAATATATCCAAGACGCCATCCGGTCATGGCATAGGTTTTACTTGCTGCGTTGA
>CAYWHV010000125.1:0-7189 GCA_964458045.1 uncultured Methanospirillum sp. | reverse complement strand
GTCCAGCACCTTCTTGAAGAGGGGGTTATCACCGAGGATGAGATGAGATATCACCCACGGAAAAACATCGTCACCTCATCCATATCCGGCGACGGGATTAAGGACTCAGTCCATATCTGGTTTAAGACCATCGGGCTTCGTGACCAGGACCAGTTCTTTATCTGTTCTGACGGGATATGGGAGTGTTTCTCACAGGATGAACTGGAGATGATCCTTCAAAAACATCCCGGATATGCCTTCCTGGATAAAGTGCTCGTCGCCGCCCTTGCACGCCAGTCATCAGATAATGTAACGGCAATTCTTCTCTCAACCAGCCAGTCATAATGAGTTCCCTGATCGTTGTAGAAATCACCTTTGCACACCCTGAAGATGACTCTGCAGGCCAGTCCTTTGAATGGATAGAAAAGCGAATCCATTCTCTTTTATCCAGCGCAGAAAGACGGTTTGAGACACTGACAAACAAGAACGAGCGGGTTATTAGACTACACGAAGAACTCAATGAAATTGCTGCGCAGATCCTGACACCTGATTATCCGGCATGGAAGTCTCCTGAATCATCCCGAAAGACGATGGAGTTATTCTTTCGGAAGGCTGACCGGTTCAGGATTGTGCTCATCCAGCTGCTGCTTGAAGAGAATGAGATGCGACTTCTGGAAGAGATGTATGCACAGGAGATTGACAGCCTCTTAAAGCGGCTCGTCTCCGAATCCTTCATCAGTGCTGAAAATCCTGTATACCTTGAATACACACGGTCTTTAGAGAACATCTCCCGTATTGAGAATCAGTCTGAACGGATAGCCTCTTATAAAACACTCATCTCTGATCTTGCCACCCGGTATCATACCGGCAGACATGCACTTCTCGCTCTTCAAAACCGGATCGATGAGGTGAAAAAGGGGGCCTCCTCTCTTGAAATGAAAAACATCTCCCTTCCTGATCTTGAGACTCTTCATACCATACAGGGGCAGCTCTCCTCTCTTTCTCAAATTCGTGATCTTCAGGCTCGGGAGGAGAAGCTCAGCAGCATTGAAGAACAGCTGTCAGCCCTTGAACACCGGGTATCTGGTATAGAGCACACAAACCTTGGAGGGATTACCCGTCAGGAGCCTGATAGTGAGCAGGAGAAAGAAAAGATTGCTCATGATGTTTCCATGGAACTCCTGACCATGGAGGCGATATTTTTTCACGGGCGGATTGGGTTCTTTGATTATGACGAGACGGAGAGTTCAGATTATGAACCGGTTGCAAAAGAGACGACCCCGGAGCGGCTTGTCCTTGAGCGGGAGAACCTGCAGCTGGAATACGGGCTTTTAAAAGAGAAGATCCCTGAAAAGACGGTAATCAGGGAAGAACTTGAAGAGATAGTCCAGACCCTCTCCCTGGACCCTGATGCCGGTGCTCTTCTGGACGCTGCCATGATCCTCTATCATGAACCCTTTCCCGAGCTTCGCGAACTCTCGGTTATCAGAAGACAGTTTGATGCATACTATCTGCAAAAAAAGAGCAAGTCCCTGTCTGATAAACAATGGGGGACGGTCATTCAGATCATTCTGGATGCTATGAAGGGACGGGGATACCGGATCAAACCACGGAAGATGGCCAATCTTCGTGACTCGTTCAGGCGGGGGAACATCGAAGTCTTCAGTCCGGTATCCCATTACTCAATTATGATCTCCATCAATCCCCTGGATGAACTGGTATTCAGACTGGTCAGGATCGTTGACGGTCTTGATATTGATGAACTTGACCCTGACCAGATCAAAAAGGATGATACTCATGCAGCAGCGGTCTGGAGTCGGGATTATACCATCCTGCAGGATGATTTAAAAAAAGAACATATCCTTTTTATTGAACGTTTGAAGAAGAATCCGGATGAAGTGCCGATTCAGCAGCTTACCAGGTTTGACATCCTGACTGAAGAGCATATATCTTAATTCTATAAACTCCCTATACATGATATCCGGAGCCAGGTATGATACCGGAAGATGTTGACAGTCCGGAAAAGAGAGGCAGAACCTTACGGGACGGGCTGTCAGCACAATCTGAACCTCCCCATAAGGCAGAATCCGATTTTGCAGGCTCTGAATCCCAGCGGGATTTTCGATCCTACCGGATCATGAAACAGTTTCCTGCAACCGGCGGGGAGGCTGACATCTGGCTCATCCAAAAGGACCGTCTCTATTATATCCTGAAACATTACCGGCTTGGGATTGAACCAAAGATTGACGTTTTGGATCAGGTCAGTCACATCTCACTCCGGAACCCGAAGAATCTTATTAAGATCATCGATTATGGGTTTGATGAGGATTCAGAGCGGTGGTATGAGATCCTTGAATATGCCCGGTATGGATCACTTCGCGACCTGGTGCAGAAACAGTCCATCAATAATAATACCTTTAAGGCCATCATTGAAGAGATTGCGTTTGGCCTTGATACCCTGCATAAAAGTAACGTCCTGCATCTGGACTTAAAGCCGTCAAATATCCTGATCCGGGAGCTCCGGCCACTCAACCTGATCCTGACTGATTTTGGTATCTCAACATTGCTGGACAGTGAACTATCCCGGCATATCACCACGACCAAGGGAACTCCGATGTACTGGGCCCCGGAGCAGCTCGGAAACGTGGTCGGCAGGGAGTCGGATTACTGGGCTCTCGGTGTCATCGCTCTTGAGTTAACCGAGAAGAAGCATCCGTTTGACGGCCTCAATCACAATCTCATCCTCTCAACCCTGGCATCACGGGGCATCATCCTCTCTGAGCAGATAAACCCTGACCGCCTTATTCTGCTCAAAGGGCTCCTCACCAGAAATCCCAAAAAGAGGTGGGGGAAACGGGAGGTCTCGCTCTGGCTTTCAGGGAAGCGGAATATTCCGGTATTTTATGAGGAAGAGCATACCGGCAGGATGGGTATCTCCAAACCATACGAGTTTCATGATGAGAATTACTTTAACCTGCATGACCTGATGTATGCCTTCATCGGTGACCCGGTCTCATGGGAGGATGCAAAGCGGCATATCGGCCGGGGGTACCTGCTCAGGTGGCTTGAGGCGACCGAACAGTACAATAAGGCGGTCACCATCTCCAAGTATATCGAGACCTATCCGAATGAAGATGAACGGCTCCTCTTTATTGCTGCAGAACTGAACCGGGATATCCCCTTTACCCTGTTTGGAAAAGTCATAGACATCACCAATATTGTCTGGTTTTTAGGCCGGTCCCTCAATCGTGAACAGGATGAGAACGAGGAGCGGATCATCATCATGCTCTTCTCCGGCGAGATTGAGGAGATGTACACGAAATTCCTGGAGATAACAAAGCAGGAAGTAAAAAGTCTCTTCTTCATGCGGCTCTTTTCCTGGATTAAGAGCAACCCCCGGGGAACAACCGAACGAAAACGGCTGTTTCAATATGCAAAAGTTCTGCATGAACGCGAACTTGCCGGAATCCCGACCGACTGGAGTGCCAAGTCGGTTGTTGCCATCGTCACCATCTATCAGAATTTCATCAAATTATCTGCAAAATCAGATGCTGATGAATGTAAAAAGGACATGATAGCCGCCGCAAAACATGCACTGGCCGCCCAGGTCATAGAACCTGATCTCCTTGTTGCCCTTGCCTCTGCATTTGAAGAGCTGCAGGATGAAAAATCCGGAAAACTACTCCTGAAGAAGGCCTACAACCTGGACATCAGGGTTCTCACACTCCTGTTCAACAAGAGAAAAGGTCTGCCCAGGTTCAGGTTTTACAATGCCCTGATCAGGGAGTATGAAAAGAACCTGATCTCTATCTCGTCTGATCCCTGGAATGAGACCGCAACATTCTGGAAGGAGAAGTATATCCAGTACTATCTTGAGGACAACTTCCCCCTTGCTCTCTCAATATCAGAGCGTCTGATAGAGATGGACAAGGCCGGTGCTGTCGGGTGGGCAATGAGGGGAATGAGCCTTTTTAAGCTGAAGAGAAGTCATGAGGCCGGCTTTTGTTTATCGCATAAAGTCATTCAGACATCTGATGACCCCCTGATCACCTGGCTTTTAGGCGAGCATCTGGAGGAGACCGGGAACACAAACGGGGCTGAGCAGAAATATGTTCAGGTTCCGATGGTTCATATCGCCCAGCCTTTGCCACAGATTGGTCTTGCGCGGCTGTATTTCAAACAAAAGCGGTACTGGGAATCCATTGAGATCTGTGATAAGATCCTTGCTGCATATCCCGGACTGCCAAAGGCGTTGTTCTACAAAGGCGAGTCTCTGTTTGCAATTGAACGGGTTCCTGAAGCGTTGCAGTCCTTTTTAGGGATCTGTGACAATCATCCGGATCATCTGCAGAGTTGTGTCAGGGCATCACGGTGTTATCTGAAACTGGGTGATTATGCAGAAGCTGACCGATACATCACCGGGGTTATCGAGAAGGATGAGACGATAATTGAAGCCCTGCGAATCAAGGTATTCATTCTTTTAAAGCGTGGAGCGAAAGCAGAGGCCCGGTTATACCTTGATAAACTCCTGGTTATCGACCCGGAGAATGAATGGGCTCAGAAAATGCTCGCAATGAAGTAAATTTACTCTCTTTTTGTTTCTTTCTCTGCTTTGAATGTGTGCATCAGCCAGCGAAATCCATGTGATTCCGGCATCCAGGGCAGGAAGAATTGGGATGCAGTATAATAAGCTTCAAATGCCTGTGAGATACTATCTTCAGTACTGGGAATTTCTTTTCAGCATCCGGTATTTGGTATCATGCCATGAAATATCTCAGGAAATGTTCAGGTGACCCACATGTTCAGCCTACCGAAATGGACTACGGAATTTGTCAGATTTCTCTCGGTAACCCCGCAGTTTACATTTACCGGTAACATCCTGGATGTGTATCCGGTTGAGATAGATGGCAATCTTACAACACTCCGGCTCAAAGATTATATCCGCACCATCCTGGTCAAAGAGGGGTATGATATCATCCTGGGACTTGAGCCATTCGTGGGATTCTCACACCTGCATGGCGATCCTGATACTATTCATGCCATTTTGGGAGATGTCTTGTCGGTGGAAAAGACCGGCCCTCCCTCTCTTGAACGGACCCTTGAAATATTGCAAAAGAGTGTGGAGAACCGGACGGCGTACTCTGCAATTATTCTGAACCAGATTACCCGGCATGATGAACGATATTATGCTTCTGATAAATTCTTCTTCAATCTGTTCTGCACCTGCCAGAATGCAGAGTCAAGACTGCTCGCAGGGAGCTCGTATCCCCGGTTCAATCTCGTGATCTGGATTCATGACCGTGATGCTTCCCTGCCCTCCTGGTATATCAGGGATAATACCCGGGTCAGGCAGATTGTGGTTCCAAAACCAGATCTTGACACCCGTCGTGCTCTGCTTGAATCACTGACAAAGAATGTACCCCAGTTTGAATCTCAAAAGGAGTCTGAAAAGAATGAATCGGTCTCGCTGCTGGTGAAAAGAACCCATGATCTTCAGGCGAACGAGATAATATCCCTGATCTCCCTGGTGCGACGTGAGATTTTGTCGGTCTCTGATCTCCCTGAAGCGGTTGTGCAGTACTCATCAGGCATCGCTGATAATTTCTGGAAGGCGATTGATAAAAAACAGATAGAAGACGCTGCTGATTTCCTGGGTAGCCGTGTATTCGGGCAGAAACATGCCATTAAACGGGTATGCAACCACTTAAACCAGGCATACCTCGGTCTTTCCTATTCACAGTATCCTCAGGACCTCTCCCCGCCACGGGGCTTTATCCTTCTGGCCGGGCATGAGGGGGTAGGTAAAACAACCCTGGCAAGTGCGTTAAAGGATCTGCTCCTTGGTCCTGACCGGGATATGATCTCTCTGAATATGGGTGATTACCAGGATGATGATGCATGCATGCGGCTGCTGACATTTTCCTCAATGGACAATGGCAGTTTTCTTGGCAAAATCCGAAAAAACCCCTACTCCGTCGTACTTTTTGAGAATATAGAATCAGCGCATTCTGATATATTAAAACTCATCTCTTCTATTATTCGTGACGGGCAGATAATCACCGATGAGGGACAGATAATTGGTTTTTCAGGCTGCTTTATCATCTGCACCCTCCGGCTGTCCGGCTGCTGTCCGAACGCATACCAGCACTCGCACAGTGAAGAAGAGACAAATAAGGAGTATCTGGCCCGTGAGCGGACTGCGGGCGAGAGTATCACGCTCTTCTTTGAAGAGAAAAAGAATCTGGATTTTTCACGGTTCATCAGGGGGAATACCATCATCTTCCGGAGTATCCAGCCTGACGCAGCAAAACTCATCCTCGATGCCATGCTTACGAGGATATTTGAAAAGATCTCCCTGATGTACTCGATTAACCTCATGATAAGTCCGTCTGTCAGGGAGATGGTAGAAGAAAACTGCTGTCAGGACCTGAGCAGGGGAGGGATTGGCATTGGTCAGCGGGTTGAGGCCATGCTCATCCATCCCCTTTCCCGGATTCTTATTAAAGAAACATTTACTCCGGAAGAAAAAGTAATAATTACTCATATTTCAGATAGTGAATCAGGATGGGAGGTCAGCCTCTCCAGGGTGTGAATGCCCGGATGTAATTATGGTGCTCCAAAAAATTTGTGATACGTGTGGGATGGCGAATCCTGCGACTGAGATGATCTGTATGCGGTGTTTTTCAGACATCTCGGGGAAAAAGCCGGTTGAAAGAAAGACTATCCGGCAGATAGAAGGGAAGGGGATAGTAAAGAAACCGCCTGACAGACGATTTGCCAACATCGGGTTTGATGAGGGGAGGACAATCAGGGAGGTCACTCCTCTGACACTCTCTATGTCACCAGGATCTACCATTACCGTTCATCATGGGGATACGGTGGGCAGGGATGCCGTCGGCCGGACCATTCTTCAGCAGTATAACGGGGTGTCCCGCCAGCATGCAACCTTTAAATATTTCAATGGAAAGTGGCTGATCAGGGATGAGAACTCAACAAACGGTACCTATATTCAGGGAAAGAAGATCTCTCCGGATAAATGGTATGAGGTTAGAGACGGGGATACCATCGCTTTTTCAACAAATTGTGCCTTCATGGTACAGACGATGTAAACCCTATCCCCATCAATACATATCCCGTCCCCGTTCCAGTTCATCTGGTGGCAGGAGTACAAGCCCGTCCGGGTATGGTGCAAACCATGTCTGATTTTTCA
>CAYWHV010000124.1:4630-7206 GCA_964458045.1 uncultured Methanospirillum sp. | reverse complement strand
CCTCTATTCGATGAACACCGGAGAGTTTACAGAGCCCCGGTATCTTTCTGATGAAGTGATAAAAGAATCGGTCCGGAAATATCTGGGGGAATAACCCTCATCCTGCAGATGGAGAATCATCTCCCGTAGACTTTCACAAGGTCAGAGAGCCGCCCGGAGAGTTCTCCGGGAATCATCCCTTCCGTAAGCCGCCATCTCCAGTTCCCGTCTTCAGTCCCTGGCTTATTCATTCTCGCTGATGAATCAAGTCCCAGAATATCCTGCATGGGTAAGATTACGGTATTGGCACTGCTTATCAGAGCCAGACGGATGAATACATCTGCTATCTCATGAACCCCTGGTTCCCATCCCAGGTAGGCGATAAGCCTTTGTTTTTCTTCGAGCGTTGCATCCTGTTCATACCATCCCCTGACCGGGGTATTATCATGGGTTCCGGTGTATACTACTGAATCTTTAGTGATATTATGAAGAATGTACGGATTATCTCCGGTTGGTGAACTGAATGCAAAGACCAGGACTTTCATTCCTGGAATCGTAAACTCTCTCATAATCTCCCTGACATCCGGCGTAATTATTCCCAGATCCTCAGCAATAATTGGGAGACAGGGGAATTCTTTCACAAGAGTCCTGATAAGATCCCAGGCCGGTGCCTCGACCCAGCGTCCTTCGATTGCCGTGTCTTCCCCGGCTGCAATCTCCCAGAATCCGACCAGACCTCTGAAATGATCTATCCGGACATAATCAACCATGGAGAGTTCTCTCTTCAGTCGTAAAAGCCACCAGGAAAAACCTGATTTTTTCATGGCATCCCAGTCATAGAGCGGATTATTCCAGACCTGCCCGGTTGCACTGAAGTAATCCGGAGGAACACCTGCAACGAACTTTGGTCTCTTCTCCTCATCCAGCAGAAAAAGATCCGGATGGGTCCAGACATCACTGCTGTCATAGTCGATATAAATGGGAATATCACCGATAAGCCGAATGCCCGCCGAATGGCATTTATTCCTGAGTGCCTCCCATTGACTGGAAAAGATGTTCTGGAGAAACTTCTCACGCTCTATGACTGATGCATTATCCTTTTGAAATTCTGCAAGTGCCTCTGGATCTCTGCTTCTGAATTCAAGAGGCCAGTCTGACCAGACTGCCGGGGCAAAATGTTTTCTGATTGCGATAAAAAGAGCATAATCATCAAGCCACCATGCCTGCTCAGCGCAAAAGGCAATAAACCGGGGATCTGATCCAAAGAACGCAAACCGGTTATATGCCATGTCAAAGAGCCGATCCTTGTATGCGATAACGGCTGAAAAATCGACCTTATCACGGGGAACATCCAAAACCTGCTCCAGATCTGATGGATCAAGATAGCCGTCATTGACCATCTGTTCAGGACTTATAAGGAGAGGATTTCCTGCAAAACCAGAAAGGGAGTGGTACGGGGAGTTATCATATCGGATATCTGTAGGGTGGACCGGAAGAATCTGCCAGTACCGTTGTCCTGATCCTTGCAAAAAATCAACAAACCGGTGTGCCTCCGGGCCGAGGTCGCCGATGCCAAACTGCCCGGGAAGTGAAGTGATGTGCAGAAGGATACCACTACCACGTGTTTTCATTCACCATCTCCATGTACTATTCGTACTGATTCTCTTTCGGTTCATATCTGGCCTTCTCATGAACATCTAATCTGTAAGCATTTCTGAATGACATCTGACACCCAGGTATTCACCAAGGAATGAATATTCACGTACCCAGCTCTGTGCATGGTCATCGCCGGTTTCCATGGTGTTTTTCATCTCATGACACATCTGCTCACCTATCCGGTAATATGTATTCTGGCATGTCCACAGGTCCATTGAAAGTCCCAGCGGAGATAGCAGACTGAATAATCTGTTCACCAGGATTATGTTCTCAATATGGTCAGGGTCTTTTGCAATAGCGGTTAACATCCGTGCGATTGCCTGAGCGGCATGGACAGAGAGGAGTTTTGTGTCAGGAAGGAAGTTCCCCCGGTTCATATCATCAAGGATTCTCTGAATTTTATTGACATCAATGATATCCTCATCAAGACAGGCAATGAGTTCCCGGTTTAAGGTATACTGGATGGGAAAATCGAGTGCAACGGGAGAAGGGATGTTCAGTTCCTTCATCGCCGTAACAAAGGGAAAATGTCTGTGGCACAGTTGATTGTATGCATACTCTACACTTTCAAGAGCTTCGTTCAGAATACTGTACATCACTTTTCGTTTTCCATCCGGAAACAGGTGCCAGAGTGAATATGCATGCACATCAAAGTGCCGGTCAATTGACAGTATCATCCCGGGAAGATCGCTTTTGGTAAATGCAGCCCAGATACTCTCTTTTATCTCCTCGAATTCATCCTCTGAAGTATACGTCCTCACGCCGCCGATGAAATTATGATCGCTCATGTGAAGAGCGATAAACATCAGGGTTGACTCTTTTCGCGTGCTCTTTGACCTGAAGAGGGCATGTCCCATGGCCAGTTTCAAACTTCCTGTTTCAGCCTGTTCATATGATTTACAGGAGATTTCATAGAGATGTACCGATGATTCATCTGGTCC
>CAYWHV010000124.1:0-4530 GCA_964458045.1 uncultured Methanospirillum sp. | reverse complement strand
CCGCAACTGGTCTGCATGAAGAGGGCATTCTTCTGCATCTCCAGCAGCTTGAGACATCGTGTTACCTCTTCAGCTGTGGGTGTCCGTTTTGCGTATGATGAAAAGAACCGGGAAATTCCTTCTTCAGTCCGGTGTATGATGAGGTCACCGTAGGCATCCCTGATCTCCCAGGGATCATGAAAGAGCACTTCCATCTCCCGTTCAAAAAGGACCGCAAGTTCATTGATGAGCCAGGATATCGCATCTCTGAGAGGTCTTCGCCATTTCTGGTTCCAGGGTTTGAGATTATACGGGGATACTGCAGAGGTAAATGATGCCGGATAACAGATTGATGTATCTGATATCAGGCAGGCATATAATGCCCGGCATCCGCAATTATCCTCCCAGCGCTTTACTCCATGACTACAACTCCATGAGGTGTTTTCAGCAATGGCCACTTCATACCCGGGTGGAAATTTCTCCAGGTATTCGCCATATATGGTAATCTTTGCAAGGTTCTTTGATGCAATCTCATGGAGAGCATAGGCCAGTGCCATATCAGCAAACCGGTGATGATGTCCGTATGTCTCTCCATCGGTTGCAATGGAAACCAGATGCGGCGTACTGGTATCATTCGGGAATGCGTCAATTAATCGTCTGGTGAACCGATCACCATTATCGAGCAGGTTTCCAAACGCTACCTCACCGGCTATTCCCGGCTCGTAAAAGAATATGGCAATGGTTCTCCCTGATGGGAGGATACACTGGTATGGTCTGCCGATATCCAGCGTTTCTTTGGTAACATCTCTCCAGCTCTCATCTCCGATCTTTCGAATACGCCGTGCCTGGTGAGGTGCGAGGATGGTAAACCGTATCCCCTGCAGGGCAAGGAGGTCAAGGGTTTCACTATCCACCGCAGTTTCAGATAACCACATCCCCTCCGGCATCCTGCCAAACCGGTAGATGAAATCTTTCACCCCCCAGAGTATCTCGGTCTTCTTATCCCGGCTGTTTGCCAGGGGCATGATGAGGTGGTTATAAATCTGGGCGATTGCTGACCCATGACCGGAAAAGGTCTGTAGACTTTCCTTATCTGCCTGAAGGATGGCCTGGTACACTTCCTGGTTATGGGTTTCAAGCCATGAAAGGAGGGTCGGACCGAAGTTGAAACTGATTCTGGAATAGTTATTTACTATGTCTATGATACGGCGTTCTGATCCAAGAATTCGTGAAGCAGCCATCGGGGCATAACATTCATTTGTCACCCGCTCATTCCAGTCATGAAAAGGAAATGCAGACTCTTCAATCTCAATCTCTTCCAGCCATGGGTTTTCCCGTGGAGGCTGGTAAAAATGTCCATGAATACATATGTACCGGTTGATGGAGTTTTCCCCGCCAGGATCCTGAATCATGTATATGCATCTCTTATGAACTGTTCAATGGTTTGATAGTTTTGTTCCTCTTCTGAAATGACGGATATGATTGTCCGTGAGATTGACCTGAAAGTGGCGGGTATATCAAAATTATGAGATCTCCCTCCTGTTTTTTCCTAAAAATGCCAAAAAACATATATATCAATGCCTGTACTATTTTAATTGGATTTATGAACCCAGATATTCGCAATGGTCAGGTTCAGACAATAATGGCTACTATCTCCTCACTGATGGCAAGCAGACGTATCGAAGATAAACTTCGTGCAGTATCCCTCCTTGGACAATATAAGAAAGTTCTTCCCCCTCCGTTTCTGGATCGTATCCTGGAAGAACTGAAAAAAGATTCGCATTCTGAGATACAGGAGGCATTACAGCCATTACTGAAGACTGAAGAGGAAGAGACAAGTCCTGTTCCGGTTTCAAACAAAGAGATTATTGCCGGGTACTCCGGTTCTCTGGAAAGTGCCCTGAAAAAAGCGCTTGACATCGTAAATATCTTTGATCTCTCACATGTCACTGCCAAAGCCATTCGGCAGCAGCTTCTTGAGGGACAAAATGGATCAGAGAATGGACTCTATTCAGATTTTGTTCAGCAAAAATCCAGGATGTCTCCTGAATTGGCACTTTTTCCCCAGATATCATTAAAGGTCTCTCCCATCGGAGCATTGTCTGAAGTGATCCGAATTATCCCCGAACTCTCTAAAAAAGGGGAGAAAGGGAAGATACAATCGGATCGGAAGGATATCGAGACAAAACTTGATGAGATTCTTGAGACCGAACAGGAGATCTCATTTAATATTGCCGGATATGAACTCCTCTATACGCTTGAGCGAATGATGCGGGATTTAATCCAGCAGCGGATTGTAAAGCCCAACATGGATAATCTTCAGACGAAAATTCCGACTGATGTTCTGGAGGGGATGAAAAAGCGAAAGGATGTGGAAGAGACGAATCCAATCTCCATCGGATCATATGAGCTGATTGAGTATTGTGATTTTACTGACCTCAAAAAGATCCTTGAAAAGGGACGAAACCATGAGTTTTTCTCCGACATCTTCTCCTTTGAAGAGATAAAATCTGTCTATAGCAAGCTTGGTGAACTGGATCCCATCAGGAAAAAGATTGCACATTCCCGTCCCCTGACAAGAAAAGAGTTTGAACGGCTCAGATTATACGCAACTGATATCCTTGACAGAATCCGGAAATAATTGAGCTGGTTCTTCCTGACTTTTTTTGACTTTTTTTCACTATCTTTAAATATCGAATCAGTATATTCCTCCTATGAATGGAAAGATCCCAGGGTCATCGCGAATAGGGATTCTTACGTCTGGTGGCGATGCTCCTGGTATGAATGCAGCGGTCAGGGCAGTATACCGTGCCGCACATGAACTTGGCATTGAGGTTATCGGGATCAGGAGAGGGTTTACCGGACTGATTGAAGGGGACTTTTTCCTGATGGACCGGTCCCATGTGGCGAATATCATCCACCTGGGCGGCACGGTTCTTGGAACCTCGAGGTCAGAAGGGTTTAAAACTATTGAAGGGCGGGAAAAATCAGCAGAAAATTTGAAAAATGCAGAAATCGATGCACTTTTAGTCATCGGTGGGGAAGGATCATTCAGGGGTGCAGACCTCTTTAATGATGAGACCGGTATCCCGACGATCGGTATTCCCGGTTCCATCGATAATGATATTCCGGGGACTGACTTTTCAATAGGGTTTGATACCGCAATAAACACTGCCCTTGAGGCGATTGATAAGATACGGGATACAGCCATTTCGCATGGGCGCCTATTTTTTGTTGAGGTGATGGGGAAGTCATCAGATCTCATCGCAATAGAGAGTGGTATTGCCGGGGGAGCAGAGTACCTTGTTCTGCCCGGGGATCAGAATGCAATTTCGGATCTGTGTACCCGGCTTACCGATGCTTTTTCTGCAGGAAAGCGATATGCAATCGTGGTCGTTGCAGAAGGTGAGAGACCTGGTTGCAGTTTTCAGATCTCGCAAAAGGTATCAGAACAGATAGCAATTGAATCGCGGGTGGTGGTTTTAGGTCATATACAGCGGGGAGGCAGCCCCACGGCACGTGATCGCGTCCTTGCCGCAAAACTCGGAGTCAGTGCTGTCTATGCCTATACAAAAGGTCATGCAGGGGTGATGGTCGGTGAATTACGAAGAAGTGTGGTTCTGACTCCCTTTGACAAGGTTATTGTCGGACGGCAAAAACCCGAACCGAATATCATCCGTCTGGCACAGATCCTGACAAAATAGTTTCCTTGTTCAGCCTGGCCCTGATCGCCATCCGGTATCCGCAGATAACCTGGATGGTATCCCCAAATAATCCATTCATCTCCGGGTTTCCTGTGTCGATATAGAGACTTTTTGTGTTTCTCAGTTTTGCCTCTGTTGCGACAACAATAAGGGCATCGGTGCCTGTTCTTGCCAGGACATGATGACTGATCTGTTGGTTTCCTCGCCCGAGAATAAATCCCTGTGCCCCGATGGGACTCAAAATTATTTTCACCCGGTTATAGTGACTGAGAAGACTGAGGATCTGGTTTTCATTCAGATCACTCCCGACAATTCTCCCCTGGAATATCGCATCAACCCCGAGGATCGTGTGACTGATTCCCAGACGCTCTGCAATTGCACCGGTTGTGCTCCCTGCTCCAAGAAGATACAGGGTGTCATCCCGCATAATCTCTGTAATAAACGAAGCGATCTCTTCAGTTGCCCGACGGTCATCACCACAGGAGATCTGCTTGCATGACTGGCAGGGTATCGGTGTGGACGGTATTTTTGCATATCCAAAAAGCCTGGTATTCAGAATTCCCTTCCGATACTCTTCCTCATCCACATCCATGACCTCTCCGTCTGTGCAGGAACTCCCATTCCATTGAGAGAGAAGTCTGGCAGCAGATTCCGGAGAAGTGGCAAATACACCTGAATAGATCTTCACCCCGGTCGGAATACCAAGGATGGGGGTTTCTGCCCCGGTACATGAATATACATCCCGTGCGGTCCCATCTCCCCCACAGAAGATAATTATATCGCAGTTATTCTTGATGAATTCCTGACATGCAGCACTGGTGTCAGCGGCTGTCGTGGTGATTGTCTC
>CAYWHV010000123.1:0-7220 GCA_964458045.1 uncultured Methanospirillum sp. | reverse complement strand
CTGTATCCCGGACCATACCACAATCTATCCCTCTGAATTGAAAGCATTTCTCAATAGATCGATGATTTTAAAGTTTTGATAACAGGTTCCGGCTACCACAGATTATTTAAAGCAGCGCGGTAAAGTGAACATCATGGAGTGATTGAAATGCTGGAGAATGTGAAGATTGGGAAGAAACTGATTGGTGGATTTATCCTGACTATCATCATTATGCTCATCATTGCAGGGACCGGATTTATTTTTATCAGTAACCTTGCGGTAAAAAGTGATGAGATGTATAACGACCGGTTAATCCCCTTACAGGAAATCGGAGCCGTTGTCGAATCTTTTACACAATTCAGAGGGGATGTGTATAAAGCCATGCTCGTCCCTGCTGAAAGAGATGTGAGTCTTACATCTGCCGAAGCAGTTCTGAAGAAAATTGAAGATCAGATTGAAGTAATCGATAAATTGAATCTGGATCCTGAAGAAAGAAAGGTATTAGAGTCATTTAAAACCGGATTTGTAGGCTATAAATCTGAATCTGAAAAACTCATCGATCTCATAAAACAAAATAAAATTGATGAAGGAATTTCTGTTCTTGCTGCAGGTACGGCTCTTGCGAATTATCGTACTCAATGTATAGGCGCTCTTTCAACCCTTTCTGAGACGAATATGAAAGTTGCCGAACAGATAAAAACAGATAACGATAATAACGCAAATGCAGCAAAAACCACGATGATTATTGTCACCATTATCGGCGCAATCATCGGTATCGGGTTTGCCATTGCCCTGACCAGGAGTATCACCGGCCCGCTTGGTAAAACCGTTGAGATGATCGATGAGATGGGACACGGGCACCTTGGTATGCGGCTTTCCATGGACCGGAAGGATGAGATAGGTATCCTTGCTACATCGATGGACACGTTTGCCAATAATCTGCAGCATGAGGTCATTGGGATTATGAAGAGAATTGCTGCAGGCGAAAAAGTAACATCGGTTCCCATCATGGATGATCGGGATGAGATCGGACCTGCCCTGAAAGAGACTGCTGATACCATCAATGATCTGATTGAAGAGACAAAAACCCTGGCTCATGCTGCGGAAGAAGGAAACTTAAACATCCGTGGAGATGCGAATAAATTCAAGGGCGGGTACCGTGAGATCATCGCCGGAATAAACCACACTCTTGAGAATATTATCGAGCCGGTCAATGAAGCCATGAACCTTGCCGGAGCCTATGCCCTTGGGGATTTCTCTGCACGGTTTAGTAAGGAAGTTTCAGTGAAGGGAGATTTCATCCCGTTCAAGGATTCACTCAATAAAATCGGCGAGGAGACCGGGCTTGCTGTCGGAGGAGTGAAAAAAGAGGTTGACTCCCTGCTTGCCGGGATGGAAGAAACCAGTGCCAGTGTTGAGGAAGTGACCGCCGGAGCACAGAATCTTGCCCATAATGCCGGCGTTGTCAGTGATCTCTCTGAAAAGAGCGGAGCAGGAGTCAACCAGGTTCTTCAGGCCATGAATGATCTGTCGACCACCGTTTCTGCAGTAGCAAACCAGGCAAATGAAGTGGCAAATCTTACCCAGGAGACGGATGATCTCTCCAGAGAGGGAGCAGAACTTGTCGGAAGAACAGATTCCGGGATGCAGAAGATCTCCAGCTCCTTTAACGAGACCGACCAGGTCATCGGTGAAATCGGAAAGCAGATGGAGGATATCGGAACAATTGTCAACGTTATCAGTTCCATTGCAGACCAGACCAACCTCCTCGCACTGAATGCAGCAATTGAGGCAGCACGGGCAGGAGATGCAGGCCTTGGATTTGCGGTTGTTGCTGATGAAGTGAAATCTCTGGCATTGGAATCACAGCAGTCTGCTGAAAAGATTGCAAACCTCATTGCCGACCTGCAGAAAAAATCACGGGCCGTTACAGAGTCCATGAAAACGTCGCTCAAGGATGTTGAAGAAGGAAACACGGCTGTACGGGAGACCCTCACCGTCTTTAACAAGATTGCAGAAGCGATTGGAAATGTATCGGTCAGAGTCGGAGAGGTGGCTGGTGCCAGTGAAGAGCAGGCGGCATCAGTCGAGGAGATCAGCGCCAGTGTTCATGAACTTGGAAATCTCATAGAACAGGCTGCAAAAGAAGCGATTGATTCCTCAGCAGCGACCGAGGAGGCTTCAGCTGCCCTTGACCAGATAACCAGGGTCATTACCGATGCAACCGCCTCAATAGACCGTATTTCCCAATCGATGGGAAGATTCTCGACCTGAATATCCCATCACATTCTTTTCGGCACTTTTTTTCCTTCGATACATTTTTTGACCACTCCCCTTCGAAGCCTGCCTGGCTATATGATAGATTTATGATACATGCTAACACATATCATGACATAGTATCGCACGGTGATCGATATGCTCAATGTTAAGTGTGTCTCCAAATCTTTTGGCGGGCTAAAGGCGGTCCGCAATGTGGATATAACACTCAGGGAGGGAGAGATCCTGGGACTGGTGGGGCCGAACGGTGCAGGAAAAACCACTCTCCTGAATATGATATCCGGAGTGTGCAGGCCGGATGCCGGGGGAATTTATTTCCAGGATGAAAATATCACCCGGCTCACCCTTGATGCCATTTGTAAGAAAGGGATTGCGAAAACTTTTCAGCACCCACGGTCTTTTCCAGGTCTTTCTGCAAAGGAGGGTGTCATGATCAGTGCTCTCTATGGAAACGGGCATAAACCCGGCATGAAAAAGGCCCAGGAGGAAGCAGTTGAATGTCTGAAGCGGGTAGGATTTCCAGATGACAAACTGGACTATCCGCTTGGCAACCTCAATACCATAGACCTTCGAAAGACACAACTTGCCCGGGCTCTTGCATCAAAACCAAAAATGCTTCTCCTTGATGAGATCATGACCGGTCTTACTCCGAGTGAGGGAAAAGAAGCAATTAGGTTAATCCGATCTTTACGTGATGAGGGACTGACCATTCTCATGATCGAGCATGTGATGAAGATCATCATGGAAGTATCTGACCGGGTTGTTGTTCTTGATCAGGGTGAGAAGATAGCAGAAGGGACTCCCCGGGAAGTTGCCGCAGATGAGCGGGTCATCGAATCATACCTCGGAGAACAATACCAGTTCCAGGAGCACTGAGTGCTGAACGTTCATAACCTCACCGTCTCCTACTCCCATCTGCAGGTACTCTGGGATGTCTGTCTGGAGGTCAGAAAAGGAGAGATAGTCACCCTCATCGGTTCAAATGGATCAGGGAAAACAACCCTGGTCTCATCTATAATGGGATTTGTTCCTGCATCCAGTGGAACAATTACCTTTGCAGATGCCCCCATCACCGGCCTTCCAACCTATGATATTGTCCATCATCATCTGAACCTGGTCCCGGAAACAAGGAAATTGTTTGGGAAGATGACCGTCAGGGAGAATTTGATGCTGGGATCCTACATGAATCACAAGGATTACGACATTGATTACATCTATTCCCTCTTCCCAATCTTACAAGAGCGAAAAGACCAGTATGCCGGAACACTCAGCGGTGGTGAGCAGCAGATGCTAGCTATCGGCCGATGTCTTATGTCTGGTCCGGAGATGATCATCCTTGACGAGCCTTCACTCGGCCTGTCTCCGAAATATGTCCATAATGTCCTCGATACCATCGCCACACTGAATAAAGAGGGCCTTACCATCCTGCTTGTCGAGCAGAATGTCAAGCGGGCCCTTGAGATATCACACCGTGCTTATATCATTGAAAATGGAAGGATTGTCCTCTCCGGACCTGCAGAAGAGATAATACATGATTCCCATGTAAAAGAAGCATACCTGGGCATGTAATTATTTTTTATCGCACGTTTTCTTCTTTTTTATCTGTTGTAATCTTTCCGGAAGACTGACAAGACCCTTTGGCAGGAATATGATCGTCAGGATAAGCAGAACTCCAATCACAATAAACCGCTCATAGGTAAGTCCAAGAGCATTCAGCCCTTCCCAGAGGAGACTGATAACAATAGTGCCGATTATAGGACCAGCAAGTGTTCCAAGACCGCCGGTTATTGAATAGATAATCGGCCAGAAGGAGATGTCAGTTCCGAAAATCTCCGGAGAGATGTATCCGAAGTGTGATACCTCCAGGGCTCCTGCAATTGCGGCGATAAAGGAGCTTATTCCGAACGCAAGAAGCTTGAACGGAACCGGATTGATGCCTGATGCCTTCGCTTCCATCTCGTTCTCGCGGATTGCTGCAAGGGCAAGCCCGATTTTGGATTTCAGCAGGAGATGAAAGAGCAGAATGGAGCCGGCAGCGATGGTAAGGATACAATAGTACTCAACAAATGGCGAACCCGGAATTGATGTCGGGATGAGTTTTGGAACCGCATATCCATCCCATCCGCCGGTAATAGGGCTTAGCTGACTGATCACGATAAGGGTCTGGATGATGACCGCAAACCCGAAGGTCACCATGGCCAGGAACCATTCCCTAAGTCTGACACAGGTCATTCCGATAAGAACGCCTATTCCGGCAGTGACACATGCTCCTGCAAAAATTGCGATAATCAGGGGGATGCCAAATTGTATGGCGATGAGGGAAGAGAAATATCCACCAAGACCAAAAAACGCCGCATGCCCAAGTGAACCCTGGCCCGAGAAGGTGAGAAAGTTCCAGGCCGATGCATAGATAATGAAAATCAGCATCAGGATAAGGATCGTCCGGTAATACTGGTTAGAACCCAGAATGACCGGAAGAAGAGCAGCCACGATGAATGCCAGTACCGCGAGTTGATGACTTTTTTCCTGGAGAAACGGGGGGATCATTCACTATCCTCCCCAAAGAGGCCAGTCGGACGGATAATGAGCACGATTATCAGGAGAATAAACGATACGGCATCCTTCCATGCACCTCCAAGGGTAAAAGCGGTCCCATTCTCTACAAGACCAACCGCAAGTCCACCGACAATAGCACCAGGTATACTGCCAAGACCTCCCAGAATAATAATCGCAAATGCCTTTATGGCTGGAATGGACCCCATATACGGGTTGAAGACCTGACCGCTGACTGCCCAGAGTGTTCCGGCAGCCCCTGCAAGAGCAGCACCGATACCAAAGGTTACCATATCCATCCGCTCGACATTGATTCCCATCAGCATCGCACCACTTCTATCCTGACTGGTGGCCCTGATTGCCCGGCCGGTCCAGGTGTGATGGAGAAAGATATACAGTCCGATGAGCAGCAGAGCCGTGATAGCCATGATGATAAGATAGTCAAGCGGAACCTTGATGACACCCATATCCACGCTGATATCTCTGAACGGACTCTGAATAGTCTTCCATTCATCAGTCCATATCCTCGCTACCAGATTCTGGATGATGTATATGAGACCGATGCTCACGAAGATTTCATTCAGTTTGCCGGTGCCAAGAATCGGTCTGAAACAGAGTCGTTCAACTATCACCCCCAACACAACAAGAAGCGGAATTGAGGCACAGAGAAGAACATAGGGATTAAAACCGCTCATCATGAAGAGAAAGAACGTGATGTACGTTCCCAGCATGAGAAATTCTCCATGGGCAAAGTTCACAATCTTCATTACCCCGAAGATCAGGTTCAGCCCAGTAGCCAGGAGGATGTAAATGCACCCGGTGTATAATCCCCAGAAGAGAACCTGGGTGATTATCTCAATATGTATGTCCATTCGTGCGATCCATTCCCAAAATAATTTTAGAAGGATCCCGGCTGATACCAGTCGGGGATTACAAACCCGGTCTCACGGATTGACTCAGGCCATACAATATGAGGTCTGATCTCCCCCGCCGCCGAATCCATCTTCATCTGTTCAACATACAGGTCAAAGCTGCTCTCCCGGTAATCAGGGCTGAACCGGATCACCTGATCTTTCATCACTTCAATCATGTGATCCATGGAGATCTCTGATAAAGTCTTCTGAACTGCATCTTTCTGTACTGTTCCTGCATCCTCGATGGCTTTTGCAGCGATATACACAGATTCATACGTTGCAGCTCCCATCATTCCGGCAAATCCACCATACTTTGTCTGGAAATCCTCCAGGAATTTTTTCGTTCCTTCAGAAGTGGTACCTTTCGGGATGGCATACGGGGAGAACCTGCTCTCCATAAGCGTGTAGTCTCCATACTCACCGACTCCTGAATAATAATCAGGGTCATCATTGTTCTCAATTGAGAGAATGAGGGTATCAAGGCCGACATCTCTTCTGGCCTGCTGGGTGAGCGGGATCAGTTCATTCAGGAAGGTGACGGCATAGATGATATCAGGCTTTTTCGCTTTTATCGAGGTCAGAGCAGTCCTGAAATCAGACTCACCCATCTTGAATGTCTCTTCAGCGACGATCTCGATGGGCAGGCTTAAGTCACGTGTCAGATTCTGAACCGCTACCTGTTGTCCTTTTCCAAAGGGACTGTCCTGGAAGATAAGTGCAAGCCTGAGCGGGCGATCGTCGGGGAGATTGAATTTCTTGTATATCTCCGGCCGTACCACTTCATCTATGAAAAGGATGCTCGCTTTGGCCGAATCGTCCGTGTTCGGACGGTGGAAGAACATGTAACTGGTATCTATGTCATCACGATGAGACACTGATGTGCTTGACCCGCCGGAGATGATATAGGGAACTTTATTGTCGGCAACGATGGCCTGGTGGGCTGACACAACAGCACTTGAGTATCCACCAACAAGAAGATCGACATTGTCCTGGGTGATGAGCTTGGAGACGGCTTTTATCCCTCCCTCACGGGTTGACTCATCATCACCCTGGACCAGGGTAATCGGGATCTTTTTATTCAGATCTTTCACAAAGACCCCGCCTTGTGCATTAATCTCCTGTGCAGCCAGTTCTGCAGACTGCCAGATGTCTTTTCCGGTTGTACTCGCCGGACCACTCATCGACGCAACCACTCCGATAGTAATCGATTCAGCAGATTCAGAAGCAGGCTGCTCGGTGCACCCGGAGAATAAAAGTGCCCCGATAATGAAGATACTCATTACCAGGCTGTATGGAACCCAATGTTTCATGTCTGTTCACCGTGCCATGACATATCATGACATACCTCTGTATATGATTAGCAGCTTTATAGAAATTATGGTATATCATTCAAAAAGAGAGGCCGTCTGGGTCTCAGTCATCAGACCCAGCTTGCCGGCTTATTGAAATCGTGGAGCATAATGATCTTCCAGTCTGCCAAGAAGCAGGTCTGCAAGA
>CAYWHV010000122.1:0-7242 GCA_964458045.1 uncultured Methanospirillum sp. | reverse complement strand
ATGGTAACCAGAACCACATTAAACTGGCCGGCGTCAATGCATACACAGCTTCAATGGAGCCATATCTTTTCAGATATGGTAACATAACGTATCGACAAAGTCATCGTGCGCAGCATGAGGGCTTCAATGGAGCCATATCCTTTCAGATATGGTAACCCGGTTATCGGAGAACGCCACATACGCACTCTGTGAACTTCAATTGAGCCATATCTTTTCCGATATGGTAAACGTTTCCTATTAAAGATAAAAGAACGCAATTAAAAAGTTTATGTAATCATCACCAGCATCCGTGCAGGCATTAAATTAGGAACCTCTCCTCCCATTATTATTAATAGCACTCCTATTTTCCGTGTCTCATACCGGGACAAATTGACCGAGACCAAAATGTGCTCCATAACCAAGAGCAACAGGACCATTTACCGGTTCAGAAAATTCGATCTCAAATCCATATCCAATCTGTCTGTCTTCTCCCTTCCTGTTCCTTCTGAACTCAAGCCATCGGATGGACCTTCCATTCATCAATAATAATTTCTCAATTGGTTTCACGTCTACCGGTTCTGGCAGACCATGGAATACGGCCTCTTTTTTTACCTCACCCGCAAGCCACTCCATAAAATCCCCTCTCCCCTTTCGGTAATGTCGTGTTGGGATGAAGGGAGTTGAACTTATGAATTTCGTTTTTGGAGTTTCAGAAAGAATTTCATCACAACTACCCCATTTCAGTGGGACAAAAAAAATATCCGGCTTCCCGGCTGGCTGCCATATTCCATTAAGACGATCCAAAGTGGTTAATTCTTCAGGAGTAAAAGGGATTTTTGATACGATTACCAGATGATCCAGCCAGCCATCCCGGTCTTTGTCAATGGGCAGAATATATGCATGTTTATGATCTCTCATTGGTTGCCCATCTGCATCTCTTCCACTGAAAGTTACAGATCTCTTTTCAGAATCATTCACAACCCGTTTATAGATGCCCATAATTTTCCGGTGCAGACGCTCAGATAACTCAACCGTCTCCCGTACCGATGGAGTTACCCTTGACTCAAGTGCATAAATAACTCCTGAATATTCTGAAAGATCACATGTGGGAACAGCCGTTTTTGAAGATTTGAAACAGTTGGTTTGTCGGAGATAGGTGACAAACTGGAAACCTGGCGGGATATTCAGGTTAGATTCCAACATATCTGAAGTAGTGAATGTAAAAGAATCCATCCAGCTGACATTCCGGTCTTTTTCCTTTTTACTCTTTGCTTTTACTGTGTAAGCGTTTTTTTCATAATCTTCAAGTGATACAGGGCATGCAACCTTGACAGGTTCAATATTTTTATTCTCAACCTTCCGATACTCAGGCCCACAATTCCAGGTACTACCATTCACTTCAGAGATTACTTTTGCATCAACCCATGATTCGGATCTCCCCAGATAATTCAGCTTTGAAAGCATCACATTCAAATCATGAACTTTATCTTCAGAAAGAGAGGCGTTGGGCCACATCATCTTCACAGCAGATTCACGTGGAACAATTACAAAGGCATCGAATATCAGTTGTTTTTTTGTGATGTCCTCAGCATTCTGGCTGAGATACGATCGAGTATGTGAAGCATTTGCTTCAGGAAGTTCAAATATTGGACTCTCACGGGCAAGTTCGCTGAATATTGATTCTACACGCCCTTCAGGCCAGGAAGGTAGTTTTCGCTTCCAAACATCATAGAGAGCACGAATTAGCCGATACGGTGAAGGCGGCCACTCTGGCACTCCCTCATTCACATTCCTTCCCCAAGGGGTAGCATGGAACCGTCCGGTCAGAAACTTCATTTCAATAGCGAGCATGACTTAATGCCCTCCTATTCGCTTGATTCACTTTTCTTATCTGATTCGCTCGATTTCTCTTTGATCTTGGTAGTTATCTCAGTAACTGCCGGTTTTGCAAAGAGCCCAGATGAATCACATGCCTTAATTTTATGCTTCACAATTTCAAGAAGAGCATTTTCACTTGGTACAATAAAGTCACTTGGACTGTTTACGACGATATTATCCCTAACCACGAAATCACAGGCAGTTCTAAGCCTGAGGCCTTTATTGAGTAACTTTCTGATTTTATACAAACCAAATGCTATGAGAAGCTCTTTCGCCTCATTTGGGAGTCCATATCCCTCAAACAAAGAGATATCAAAGTTGAAATATGCAACAATTTTCTCTGCAGTATATTCCATGCGATGATAGGGAACATTCCCGTATACATCTTTATCATAATTTTCCGCCCTTATTTTACCAGTAGGATCAAAGGGATTATTTTTTACTCCACCTGAAGAAACCTCGTTTATTCCTTCAGCCTCAATAAAACCAGTCAATGCACGCTGAACTTTAACTCTTCCATCCTCAAGATTTGCCATAAACGCACCATGAAGAAGGGAGTTCGGATCATAATGCAGAAGTGCTGCTGCAATCTTCTTCCAGTTAAGCGGCTTTCCTTTTTCATATTCTGCCCTTTTCTTAAACTCAGCTTTAAATGTATCATTGCTGATAATAAAAGGAGAATTTATCCTGTGAGCTTCAATCAGGGAAGTGGTTTTTGTCGAATAATTCCCACTTTCAACCTCCCCTGAAAGGTTTACTCTGATATATGGCAGCCCTTCAAACTCCTTTACAATCTCAATTCCTGATTCATCAAGGATTGTTGCTTCAAGACGGTTTGCAATTGATTGTGCAGATTCTACAAGAATCATCCGCTTTCCATCCGGCCGTTCATACACAGCCGCCCCCAAATCCGGAAATCCGGTCGGCTGAAACCTGTCGCCCTGAACCGGCTTTAACTCAGCTTCAATCAAGAGTCTTGGTGTCTGTGCAAGTTTTTTAAAATCAATGGTGTTTTCTGTCATTTTATGCCTCAGGTATAATCTTAATCAGTTTCTCTTTTCAGTACTAATCTCTTAATTTCTCTTTCATTTCTTAAAGGAATAAGGAGTGCTGCCGAGAGACGAACCCCATTTCCCCCATCTGGAAAAGAGCTTGTAACCGGAATGAAATCTTTTGTAATAAGTCGGCGTTCAGCAATTTTACATGCATCATTTATCCGATTTGCACAAAGGAGAGGGATTATCGAGGTTTCCGGTTTTAGTATTATTTTTTCATTCCCTTTTTTGATGCCATCTGGTAAAAATAAAAGTTTTAACAGTGCATATGGCCTGGAGATAATACACCGCTGAACAGGTTTATTCCATCCTCCATGTTCATCAAAAAGAGATCTTCTTAATTCATCAACTTCATCATTTTTATTCCAGTTAATCCAGCTAAAGCCATAAATAAGGTTTTCAAGCAGCGATTCATCGATATGTCCTTCAATAAATGCGCTAATGTCTTCTTCAGTAATTCTGATTGCACCCCAAAGTGGTGTAGTTTTAACTCCTAATCTATCAGCATCCATCATCCTTCTGGAAAGAACAGAGCTTAATCTTGCATAGATTGAATTTCCTTCCCAAGCAAACTGACCTCTTCCGTTATCCCATTGATAAGGATTTTCTGGATCGGTATGTGAAATATTTGCTCTGATCGAACCAACCTTATCGGAACGGGCGATAGAAGCGACTGCAGCTGCAATCCTGACTTCAAGGCTGCCATCATCAGCAAAGTTTATCCACCTTGGGCTAAGGCTGGAAATCGGTTTTTTGATGATAGGGTCATTTCTCTCCGCTGATCGAGAGACTAATTTTTCAAACTCACCAATTGCAGAGACAAGAGATTTTACGTGATTTCTCCCTCCATTTTGCAATGTTTCATAGATCTTTTCGTCAATTTTCCTTCTAGCTGACTTAAAACTAGCAGGAATATTATCTCCTCGAAGTGCTGAATCAATCTGTGATAATGGCCTGTTAATCTCACGAATCAGATCACTTTCCTCTTTGTAAAGAACATTGATTATTCCCGCTGGGAGAGCCAGATAACTTTTTCCTCTTCTTTCAAGGAGATTATATCTGATAAAACCTGAAATCCCTCTATCAACTCCCAAAGAAGTTGCTGCTTGTGCGAACTCTATGCTGTTTGTTGCTGCGTCTTTTCCAATATTTGCTCTCCCCTCACTAAAAAACAATTTTAACTCATTATAATCTGTGGGATTTTTCCATAATGGGGCCCAGATTTCTGCTCGTGAATTTTCTCCTTCAGATGATGAATTATATCCTACCTGGACAGATCGTACAGTAAAAGGACTTCTGATAAGATGGCTCTCCTTTAATCTCATGTTTTTACTTTTTACGACTGAACTTGCCCATAAGATCGCTCCTTCAAAAGTAAGAATGAAAGTCCAGGGATTAGCTTTAAATTCATCCTTGTTTTCAATTCCATTGCCCTGATTAAATCCTCCAGTTCTAGTTGGGTCATATTGACCGATGGAGATTTTTTGAAGAGATTCAGTCTTTTTATCAAAAATCGCATTACTTATAAGGTCTTTAGAGAAATCCGTGGTATCAAGAAGCATACTTCTGAGACATCCCATAAAATTATTTGAGAATTCAAATCTCCCATCATTCCCTCCTGTCCCTAGTACTGGAGGGTATGCAGCCTTACCATCAGGAGTTAGTATTGTTGAAGCATCTATCCATTCAATTGCTTGATCTTCAAGACGATCCCTGCATGCAGAAATGATATCTTCTTTCCCCGTGCCTTTTTTCTTCTGCATCTGTTTAACATAACTCCTTACCTTTTTAGCTTCTTTTATCAGAGATTTTACAGATGTCGAACGACTTTTTTCACTCTCTGTAGAAATTTTTGAGACTTTCGATAATTGTTCAAGTTCTTCTATAGTATTATTCAGAAAATCAATATCCGGAGATATTGAATGTGCATTTAATGCTAGTTTCTCTGTATCTTGAATAAGTTCCAGTAACTCATCCCTTTTTTTCCCTTTCATTACACTGGTTTCATTGGAAAGGAAAACAAGTAATTCTCTAACCGGAATATCAGTGTTTGGAATTTCAGGAAAAGAACGAATCGCCTTAATCGTATTACGATAGGTATCAAAGCGAACAGAACCATCATTCATTATGGCATTTATATTGTCTACGTTATCGCCATCATAAAACCCTGACCCACCATTCCACGGTGAAACAATAGGTGTCGGCCTGTATTCATCAAGAAAGAAATTAATCAGACGGTCTTCATCAAGGCAGGAATCAAGATGAAAAACACCAAGATCATCCCACCAGCCCTTTGCATTGGGATCTTTTTGCTCACTGACCAGTCTCAATACGGCCAGTGCTGACAAATATGAAGACATCGGCTCATATGTGCATCCTTTCAGTATGAGCTCAGTCATTCTTTCCTCCCCCACTTGCCCTTTCATCTGAAGCCTTCATTATTGCCTCAAGATATGCCAGTCTGAATGGCCCGATATCAGGAGAATCTCTGAGTGTGAGTACTCGTGCAGCCCAGCTTGGACCATTTCTGCCTTCACCCATATCCATAAACGAGAGATCAATATGAGTTTCAGGCATTGTTATCCCTCCACCAAGATCAGTTTTGGTAACAATATCTCCATCCCAAACTCCACGGGCAAATCTTCGCTCCTTATCAGGTGGGATAAATTCATCTGGCATTGACCTGATTGATCCCCGTACTTTCCCATGATGCGATGCAGCCAGATATGCTGCCATATCACTCATGCTATTCTGAAGTGCCAATATACCGGATGCGAGTTCATGGCGGAAATATTTCCTTCTCCCATCATTACCCATTTTCTTCCCGTTGGCGATACCCTTCCAGGCATCATTCGGTGCTTTTGCTGCAGGGGGGGAAGGAAAACTCTCTAATGCCTCTTCTTTTATCATAGCCTGAAATGAATTGTGGGCTTTACCGGCATCATGCCAACGAGCACCATCAACGAGCGATTCTGAAAAATTATTATCCAGATCAATCTCCTTTAGAATCAGTCCCATCTCTCTGACGACTTCATCAGTATGCTCAGCAATGGACTCCCATTTCCCCACCGAAGCTGAATTATCTGAATAAAATCTTTCGATCTTTAAATTATCCTGAGGATTAACCTCAACCTTCAGATTCGATTTTACATCCCAGCCTTTTTCATTCGTATATCCACCCTGTTTTGCATCAAGCATCACCGTCACTCCTGGATATATCTCACTGGAATTTCTGATAATGTTCCATTCTCCAATTATCTGGTCCCAAATGAAAGCCGTAAATCTCTTCACAAGTTCTTCTTTATCACGCATTGGAACCGAACACAGTTCGTCTCTCCGGGGCAGATCTTGATCCGGCTTCTTGGATTTCTCAATATCACGCCAGAATACTGAAAAATCCATATTATCACTTTCACGTATATACCTGGAAATGTCAATATCACTGCCGGTCAGATCGGGTGTTGTGTCAAAAAGTTCAAAAATCTCTTTTTTCCGAATTATCTGCTTGTGGGTGAATCCCTCAACTTTATCAGGAAGATTTGCAGGCCCTACACTCTTCCCTTCATAATCTGTCAATATTTCAAGAGAATGCGAAAACTCCTGTTCTTCATATGGAGCAGAGTTATTTAAAGGAACATCGATCCAGTAAATTTCTGCATCCTGAAACTCTCCATACCGGTTACATCTGCCAAATCTTTGAACCAGAGATGACCAGGGTGCTAATTCGGTGAAAAGAATTTTCGCGGATACATCAACACCTGCTTCAATTACCTGGGTTGAGATAATAATTGTCCCGGATTCATCTGGTTTCTCAAGAAGGGCCTGCACAACTTTTTTCCGGTCTGGTGGGCGAAACCTCGAATGAATCAGAACAATTTTGGCTTCCGGTTTTTCTTTTTCAATCTTATCAAAAAGATCAATCGCCCTTTTCACGGTATTGACCACAACCAATGTTCTGGTCCCAGGGTTATGTCTGGAGATTATCTCTTTTGCGAGTAATTTGGAGTTTTTTGAGTCATTATCTGCTCTTCTTAATGTCTTAATTGCATGAATACGGTTATGGGCTGGTGGCACATTGAGATCATCCTCTCCTAATTTAAGGACTGAATGTATCTCATGTTCTGGGTCAAAGTCTACCGTCCTTAACCAGTCCTTTTTCAAGGTTGCACTCATCCAGATTGACTGTATTGGAAGAGAATCTATTGTTCCAATCTTATTACGGAATGCCTGAAGTTGGATAGTGGTAGAAAGACCTTTACCCATCAGTTGTATTTCATCCATTACCCACAGACAATCATTATTCAGTAGTCCAAAATGAGTCGGCCATCTG
>CAYWHV010000121.1:0-7253 GCA_964458045.1 uncultured Methanospirillum sp. | reverse complement strand
GTCGTCCCGGAAAAAACCCCATCGACATAGACCGATGCTCCGCCAGGAGTTGTACTGACCTGCACGGATCCTGCTCCTGAACGAACAGTCATATTTGCATGAAGCCGGGTCACCTGACCGGGGATGACATCAATATTGACCACGTACGGCTCAAAACCGGAGAGAAAGAGCGAGACCAGATGAGTCCCGGTATTGATATCACGGTATGTCCAGGGGGTCATCTGGCCCATGCCGTTATCAACGGTGACTAAGGCACCTGATGGAGAAGATGTCACTTCAAGGGTTCCAAACGGAGAGACCGGGATCAAAGAGACTTTTATGGGGACGACCTGACCGGCAGCAGGAGTTCCTGCAATATTCTGCTCCCAGATCTCAAATCCCTGCATCATAACCCGTATCCGTGTTCCATCCGTCTGATTACGGGCAGGTATCAGAACCGGTGTTTCACCTACAAATTGTGAGCCGATAAAGACATCTCCCCCCTCCGGGACTGATGTCACTTCAAAATATCCTGTTTTCTCCTCTGCCACTGCTGCTGGAAAGAGAATACAACACATACAGATACAAAATAATGGAAAATATAACCTGAAGCTCTGAAACAAGTGATTCTGCATATTTAACAAAAGAGTATTCGTCTGGCCAGATAATATAATGTAATGCAAAATGTACTGCATTATTGTAATACGTTTACTTAGTACTATGAAGTGCATTTCGTGTGCACGCCTTGGAATGACCTCCTTTTTATTTTGATATTTCCATAGACGTTCGGCATGGCACTCTGATATTTGTGATTGACCAGAGTCAGGACTCTGAGATGCTTATATTTCATGGATACATAGCTCAACAAACAGAAAAGTGTCCTGAAGAGGGGTTGCGGTCTGGTCTTAGGATCCGGGGGGATCTGACAAATGGGGTGCATGAAGGTACTTGTTTTGTGTGTGGTACTTGGGTATATCTGCCTGAGCTCATGCGCTGTTCAGACAGAGACTGCATCTCCGGCATTTTCTTCTGATGACTCAACCATTGTCTCATGTGTTGGTGCCCTGCAGACCGAAGGGGATCTTCTGGTCAGAAGCAATGGTATTCGTGAGGTATTTGGCTCATCAGGAAAGGGTATCAAAGTAGGAGTCATCGGAAACGGAGCCGAATCACTGGAGCTGTCCCAGAATTTGGGTGAACTGGGACCGGTAACCCTGCTTGAGAGAGGGACTGGTGATGAAGGGACTGCCATGCTAGAAATTATCCATGACATTGCACCTGATGCAGAACTGTGTTTTCATGCGTATGGAGGAAACTCTGACGAATTTAAACATGCAGTCTCCACACTGGCTGATGCCGGATGTCGGATCATCTGTGACGACCTCTATTTTTTCAGGCAGCCATTTCTTGAAGATGGCGATGTAGCAGACCATATCAGGGAGGTCTTGAAATCCCATCCGGATTGCATCTATGTAACCGTTTCAGGCAATTTTGCCTCACTTCATTATCAGAAACCCTGGAAACCGGGGTTGAGCATTGGACCTGACCAGACGGTCCATGACTTTGGTGATGGATACTCTGCCGTTCCCATGATGCTCAAGCCTGGTGACGAGGTGATAATCACCCTGCAATGGGATGATCCATGGGGAGGTGCAGTTCGTGACTACGACCTCTTCCTCACCGATCCAGGCCGGGGTGAGGTTGTCGCAACCAGTATGAATATTCAGGATGATACCGGAGAACCATTTGAGCACCTGGTCTTCAGAAATGACGTGAATGAATCCAGGCGGGTATCATTATCAATCATACGGAACGGGGAAAATCTCACGCCGAACATTCTTGAGATGTATATCAGGAATATCGATGCACGCCAGGTTGAATCAGATATTGTAAAGGATCCAGCGGATTCAATTTTTGGACATGCAGCACTTGAAGAAGTGGTAACCGTGGGATCAGTCGGGATAGAGACGCCGTATTCAATCTCACCGGATTCATCACAGGGACCGGTAACAATCCGGATCCCGGAGCCATCCAGACGGTGGAAACCGGACATCTGTGCACCAACCAATGTACAGGTCAGCGGGGCTGGAAGTTTCCCGGTTCCTTTCCCCGGAACAAGTGCCGCAGCACCCCATGTTGCCGGAGTCATCGCACAATTACTGAGTTCCTTCCCGGATGTGTCACGGGATGACCTTTTGCAAGCATTGTATTCCAATGCATTTGACCTGGGAGAGCCGGGCTGGGACCCTGCCTATGGATATGGGCTGATAGATGCTGTAAAGGCGTTTCAGTACCTTTTTGAAGGCAGAAATCCGGGATAATGATGTATTATGACGGTATACTCTTCTCACCCCTGTGTGGCGTTACACAGTATACATCGATCTGATCTGCATGTCAAGATGCTCTTTTGGAAGGGCCCCTGACAGCTGATGAATAACCGAACCATTCTGGAAGAAAAACAGGGACGGTATTGCAGAAATTCCATACTGATATGCAATCTGCTGGTTTTCATCAGTATTACATTTGGCAAACCGGATTCTTCCGGCATATTCTGCCGCCAGCTGTTCAACAACCGGAGAGAGCATCCGGCAGGGGCCACACCAGGGAGCCCAGAAGTCAACGATAAGATTCGGGTTCTCACGGATTATCCTGGCAAAATTTTCCTGCGTGATGATAAGAATTCCATCATGGCCTGATGGCGGGGTCATTATGCGCTGTTTGATCTCCTCCATTCTTTTTGCCCGTAACCGCTCAAGTTCCTCATCCATAGAGGATGATTGGGTGGATGGTGGTTTAAAAATTCTCATCAGAAAAGCGATAGTTATATATGTCCATCCGATAGACATTCATATCCACTTTTAGCGAGGTGGGGTAGTCAGGATATCCCGACGGGCTCATAACCCGTAGACCGATGGTTCAAATCCATCCCTCGCTATACTTCTTTTCGGGTATTATTTTCATGATTCCTGATATTCACCAGTTTTGCACTCAGGTTATCAGGAAGGCTGGACTTTCAGAAAAGACCTGCTCATTAAAAAATAGAAATCTCGTCATCAAAGAGAGAGATAACAGCAGCATCCCTTTTTTTTTAGTTACCCTGCATGATCTCCGCCAGGTTCTCATCTGGAACGGTTCCAAAGAGACTGAACTCAGTGACGGGATTAAAAAAGAACTCATAACTCACCTAAAAAATTCGGGTGCGTGTGCAGGATATCTTATTCGTGGTGGTACCCTCACCCAGGTACGAAACAGGAAGGATAAAACCCCTGAATTTTGCAACACAGCCGAGCACCTCCCTGATCTCATCTATAATGAGATAATCTGTGAATCTGCTGATGTTTCAGAATCACTCGACACATATCTGGATGCCTTACACAGGACTTTGTCCGGGGTATTTTACCGGAGTTATGGAGAGAGTGATCGGGAGAGACGGGAACTGCTGGTCCTTTCCGGCATCCTGGAAACGGTTTTGACGAAAGTATTCGAAAATTGCGGGATTGATTTCACTGCGGCCCCTGAACATTCCTGCATCCGTCATCTTGTGACTCTTGGATCTGCTATCCCAGGGTATCTGAAAGACGAGCCCCCATACACGCTCGATCCGGTCACTCATTCCATAATGGTGAAAGAGGGGTGCTCTATCCCAATTCCTGCACTACTCCGGATTCATCTCGTTGACCCGGTCATTCTCATTCGTGCCTTCAGCCGTCTGATACAACGAGTCAGAGACCGGAAAAAGCGAAAAAAGGACCATATTGCCTGTGACTGTGACATCTCATCTCTGATCTCATCCCCGGTCTTTTCTCATGTAATCCGATGCATAAAGAATTTCGAAAAAACTCCGGTTATCATTGATCCACAATCCGGCAATGGTGAATTGTTGCTCCTTCTTCTCAGATCGCATACCAAAGAGGAAAATTCACCTCTTGATCGCTTCAACAGAATTGCAGATACGATCTTCAGTTCAGATCCCTCTTTCTCATCGGTCCTGCTTACCAGGTTCGGGCTGATTTTGCATGCAATCGATGGCGATTTCCTGCACCCTGACCTCTTTCAACCATGTCAGAAGGAACATCTGGATACCTTCCGTTCACATATCAGGGTTGGAAATACCCTCTATACCAGAGATATTACGGATGAATATTTCTCAGAGCAGGAGGCAGAAGCAGCCTTTCACTCATTAAGACCATCTGATGAAGACTGGCTGGATACCGTATCAGATCGCCCGGCTATCCTCATCACCGCTCCATGCAGACAAAAAGCCTTGAAAAATCCGGAAATACGCCAGTACTTGTGTAAACACCTTTCATCCTACTCCTATGATGCGATGACTGCACTGTATACCGGAGAATATGCAATCAGAATGCGACATTGCTCATACATTTTTCTGCCATCGGCATGGCTTTCCGATCTTAATGCCGGACCATTCAGGAAGATGATCAGGAGAAGCAGAGTGACAGAGATCATCCTCGAGGAGCATTCACAGGAACGAGACCTTTCTGATACATGGTCATGCATCTGTGCAGGGGATTTTTCGCCATCAATCGGGATCACCCGGTTTACAGATAACAGGAGTGAGGTATCGTATCGTCTGATCCGGGATGATCTTCCGGATGAAGGTGGCTGGAATCTGGAAGACCCCTTTGAAAGAGACATTATGAGCTGCCTCATGAAAGATTCGGTATCGCTCTCTGAGTACTGTCTTGGGGCTCTCTATAAGCCTGAAGACCTGACCGAACAGGATCATCATGAGGGATGCTGGATATCAATACATTACACCCCTGACGGGCTGCTGATTACATCAGGGGATATCCCAAATAAGACTGCAGATATCATCATCAAGGGACCGGATAAATACCTGGAAGGCCTGCTTATATCACCGCTCATCAGGTGGTACTGCAGGTATATGAGCAAAAATCAGTCTTTTGTTCATTCAGCACATCTTATCTCCGCTATACCGGTTCATCAGCCGGACTGGTTTTCCCCGGAAGAGAAGGAGTACGTCAGGCATATTACCGAATCTTTGCATGAACGAGCCTTTCTCATCCAGAAGCGTGAGTACGCCAGATCCTGTCATGACAAGGAGAGGATCAGAAAAAAACTGCAGCAGATTGAAGAGAAGGTAAACAAAGGGGTATGCTCCCTATACCAGATCCCAGAGTTTCTCCAGGACCGGCTGCTCATGATGGATGGGGAATAATTCATCACTTCCTGAGATGATCATCTCTTATATGATTATCAGGCAGTTTTTCATTCCGGGGATTGCTCACAGCTCATACCTTCTTGGCGGGGTTTCCTCCTGCATGATCATTGATCCTACCAGGGATCCGGACATCTATATTGAGGCCGCTGATGAGGAAGGATTCAAAATTACCGGGATACTCGAGACGCATCTTCACGCGGATTTTATATCCGGTCACTGTGATCTTCATGAAAGAACCGGTGCACCGATATATGCTCCAAAAAGTGCCCAATGTGATTTTCCTCATATACCCATCAGTGAGGGAAGTACAATCACCCTTGATGACTGTTCCATCTCCGTCATCGAGACACCAGGCCACACCCCTGAACACGTCAGTTATGTTGTTACCCACCTGAGCAGGGGAGATGAGCCGGTTGCCCTTTTTCCCGGAGATACCCTCTTTGTCGGTGATGTCGGAAGGCCGGACCTCTTTCCCGGACGTGCCCAAGAGCTTGCATCAGCATTGTATGACTCCCTGCATGAGAAGATCATGAAGTTGCCCGACCACTGCGAAGTCTATCCCGCTCATGGTGCCGGATCTTTTTGTGGAAGATCATTATCTGCAAAACGGACGACAACCATCGGCTATGAGCGCAGGTTTAACCAGGCGCTCCAGATTCAGGATAAAGAGACGTTCATCAATGAACTTACAAAAAATATGCCACCTTCCCCTGACCACTTCAGCCGGTGTTCTGACATGAACCGGAAAGGCCCTGCTCTCGTCTCTACATTACCGCCAGTCAGAGGAGTCAGCCCACGGGCCGGAAGGGATCTCCTTATGCAGGGATCTTGCGATGTGCTTGATACCAGACGATATGACGCATTCGGGTCTGCCCATATTCCAAAGAGCTGGAACATTGATGGTGAGATGAACTTCTCGACATTCACCGGGTGGGTAATTCCTCCTGAGAGGGATATCCTGCTTACTGTTCATCGTCCTGATGAGATACCAAAGATTGCCCTTATGCTCCACCGGGTTGGCATCGACCGGATTATCGGGTATACTGAGGGAGGGGTCACCGGGTGGGCTCTGGCCGGAAATGAACTGGACCACGTCCAGACGATTACTGTCCACGAACTGGATGCGTTATTGAAGACTGAAAAGGACCTCTTCATTCTGGACGTACGGACAGGGGGGGAGTATGCCGGGTATCATATTCCCGGATCCGTGAATATTCACTGGCCTGATCTTCGGACCCGGTGTTCTGAACTTTCCAGGGAGCACCGGATCGCCGTTCTGTGTGCAACCGGGGCGAGGTCTTCCATGGCCTGTAGTATACTTAAGAAAAACGGTTTTACTCACATCCTCAATGTGGCCGGGGGGTATACCGGATGGATTGCGGGAGGCTTTCAGTAACCGGACCTGATCACTTTTTCTTTTCCATGTATTCCTGAATCTTCTTCTCTTCCCACTCTTTTCCAAGCATCTTTTCATTTCCAAAGACATCATATGCCTGCCACACAACGGCTATCCCCCAGAAGATGGTTACCCAGTAAAACCACAGACTATCCGGGCTCATTATCATGTTTATGGCGATGAGAATGGCATTAATGATGATGAAAAAGCCAAGGTGCTGGTAAAAACCTCTGAGTTTCGTGACCTTTCTTCGTGCTTCGTGATACTCTTCGCTCTGGTCCATACCATGATATTGACCGGGGCAGTAAGAAAATTATCGGAGAAAGAACGGTGATTTTCTGAAGTTAGAAAGGAGAATACCAGAATTATCCGTAAGATTCTGAAAAGAAATAACAAGACTTAAAAAAAATTGAGCAGGCCTGGACCGGGATTTTAGACGTTTTGGGTTCAATGCCTTTCACCTAATCGGAGCCCGCAGAAGGCTTATTTCACACACACCCTTCGACATACCTTCCCCTTTATAAGCAACTCATATACCCACGCTATTGAACGACCCATGTGCGCACCTCATAGCATGGTGCGATGAGAGATCCGGCTTCTTGATGCGTCTATGAAGACATTTTTTTCAGGCCCCCGAAAACGTCACTCCATCCCGAGCGACTGCCGGTAATAGAT
>CAYWHV010000120.1:0-7287 GCA_964458045.1 uncultured Methanospirillum sp. | reverse complement strand
GCAGCAGGTGGATCAGATGGGAGATATATACAGGTCGGGAAGATCAGAACCCTGCAGGGACAGGCAGAGATTTCTGCGATTCATGATGCGGGAATCCCCACAGTATATTCACTTGACGGACGATCAATTGACTCAGGAGAAGTCCGGTTTCGAAAGTTCCCCCAGCCAATGAGGATTAATCACAGTCCGGTTCTTTTTGTCAGGGAAGACAATGAATCCTGGATTGTGGAACGTCGGGATTAATCAACCCTTTTTAACTGAATTCCTTTTTTTTACACGATGGATTCGTGATTATTCGGCCATGTTACAGGCCGGCGCGATCCAGAATGAGCGTAGCAAGGGCCTCTGAAGACTCGATTGGGAAATCGGTGGGTTTTATGAACCGTCCAAACAGGTCTCCGGTATTACAAATGACGAGTCCGCCAACAGAAATGTTGCTTTCAGCACCTTTTGGTAACCCTGCAAACACTTCATCCACGGATGATACCGGAAATTTTACTCCTTTCATCGCTTCAATCCACTTGGAGAACAATTCATCACGCATACCCATAGGAGGTATCTATATTACCCAGACACTAATAATTTACGAAATGTGTCCGATGAATCCCAGATGATGGAATGAATTTTCCACAGACATGTTTTAACAATCACATTTACCATAATCAGTCCGGCCAAAATACCGGATTTTTAACACGCACTCATAAAAAATTCTGATATCATGCACATTCCTCATCATAATGAACCTTCAGAAGGTGAAAGCCGCACATATGAAACTATCATTTCAGACTATTATGCATCGCAGCGTATTTTGAAAGAAATTCATAAAGGGTCCGGTTGTCCCATATGCGGAAGTACCGGAGGGCAGTCAAAGTTATCACGACATGCACACGTATGTGAGTCATGTCTTCAGAAGATTGAATCTGATAAATTAATCATCGAAGAACATCTTTTCGAAAAAGCAGTTCGAATGGAGAAGATCAGTTCAAATGAAATTCCTTTTTTAATATCACTTCCAGACCAGGAAAAATATAATCTCCTATTCAGATTCTTTCAAAAGCAAACTGAAATCGGTCAAAAGGAAACGCTTGGCCTGGTCAGAACATTTGTCGATCTTCTCCAGATTCCAACTGATACGGATTACTTTTTCGAAACTTTTTATCCCCGGTATCTAAAAGAATTCACAACGAAACCCGGACTACTCCCGCGTTGGTGTACTGACGTTCCGATTGGTCTTCGTGAGATTAGAAAACCGGGAGAGATGATCCATTACATAGACACGATGGTAATTTTTGATCAGAAAGAAGTGTTCACAAAGAGAAAAACCGGAAAACTTTTTACCCTGACCTGGGGAAGGGATCGCATTTACTCTCATGCCAAAGCAGGTGAAGAGACCGAATGGGAGTATTTCGAGACCTATCGTGGAACTGTAGTCATATCATCAGAACGGATAATTCCCTTCCTATCAGATGGGACATACCCATTTGTCTTCCTCAATGCACGGATCACAAAACTTATCATAAACCCTGATGGTGTGGAGATATTCATTGACGGTCATGACCGGCCCTATTGCATTGCAGGACTGAATCAGAACAGAGGGTGGAATATCAGGTTCTGTCTGGAAAACCTGGTGAAAAAAGGGACTGTTATCGAAGAAAAATAAGTTAAGGGATTTAACCGGAACTTTTTTCATTCCGAATTTCCGATCTATACCACATTCTCTCGAATCTATGAAAAAACAGAGATATTCGAGATAAGGGCTGCCTCTTTTCCGACATACGGGGATGAGGAAAGTTTTTGCATTATTTCTTTTCCCATAAGAAGTTCTGATTCTGCTTCAGGGGTTGTGATATTTTCTGCTCCGGTCATGAGCATTTCAGACCTGCAGAGATGTGTATATGCATTGCAAATCTCCTCATTATCAGACAACCGGGTGATAATCTCATCCAGTACATGTTCATCGGGAATTGCTGCCTGTGAAAGTTCCTCCGCAATGACTGATGTATTCAATCGTTTCAGAATTGAGGTTGCTTCCCTGAATTTCGAGATTGATTCTGCATAATTTTGTGAGGCCTCTGAAAAAGAGTCATATGCATCAGAACACGCATCCTCATTTTCCCGGGTTAATGCATTATAACCCTGCTGTTTCGCTTCAGAACCCTTGATCATAGAGTAATAGGCTTTTTCGAATAGTATCCAGTATTCAGTATACAAAGCCATCTGATTTTCATCCGGTTTTTCGGGCGATGAATCTTTACGCATAAACCCATCACGGGCCAGTTCCAAATCGGATATGATTTCTGCCACCTTTTCAGTTATAATTTCAGGTTTTTCGAGCAGAGAGATTGAATCTGAGGCATTCAGAGCCTGCATGAGAATGAATGTCGGATCATGCATATCCGGCTCTGATGCAAAAGACCCGGTGCTCATGAATGGTAAAAAACAGAGCAGAACCAGAAAAGAGATCCGGGTTTTGAATGAGCTGGCAATCATGTCTTTCCTCCTGACCAGTTATCAGGTTTTAAATAAAGGGGTGTCCATGGAAAATCTCCACAACAATACTCCCGGTACTGGGGATCTCCTCCGCCAGAATGATCTATCCGGACTCCGTTCTGATCATAGGTATATGTTCCCGGACAAACCAGAGCATAGTTAGAGCAATAAGGGGATTCAATCCCTGGAATTCCATAATTCGCATATAATGCAGAATCATATTCTATATAACCCTCACTAAAAATCCCACTTAGTGTCTCCAGGGAATATTCTTCAGAAGAATCATCAGCACTGAGAAAACTCCAGGATTTAGAAGCGTCGTAATCAGGGATAACAAGTCCGGGACCGGTTGCTAAAAATACTGCATTCATCATCGTTTGATCACCGGCCTTTACCTGAAAACCGGGGGAATCAGGAGGAACAGGGGGTGATTCCTCAGAGATACCCGGATAAACCAGACTGGAGATCAACAGGAGAGTCATTATCAGGATTTTTAATTTTTTCACCATTATAATCCAAATTGACCCTCCACTATAAAGAAGTATCCGCATTCCTGAACCATGAAAATACCAGGCATAAGGAACATTTAGCAGATTGTGCAGTTATTTATATCTGGGATTACACAGTATCAACATTATATGAACCGATACCCTTTGATATCAGGCGTATTCATAATCCTATTCCTATTGAGCGGGTCGGTTCTGGCGGAGAACATCTCTTCACCACAGGTTTTCATCCTTTGTTCATATCATCCGGGGATGTCATGGAATGACAATCTTCTCAGGGGGATATATGACGGATTTCTTCGAAGTGGCGTACATCCTGATTATTATATAGAATATATGGATACCATCAGGATATCTGACCCGACAATATCGCGGAATTTATCTGACTTTTATAAGAAAAAATACCACGATACGGAGATTGATCTCATTATAACATCTGACGATGAAGCATTTGCCTTTCTTCGTGAATATAAGGATTCAATTTTTCCGGATGGAGATGTGGTATTTACCGGTCTGAATTATTTTAACCCGGAATATCTGAAAAACCTGGGAAATATCACCGGTGTTTATGAAAAAAATGATATTCGCGATACACTACAGACCGCATTTACCCTGTTTCCAGATACTGATACAGTATACATTTTGAATGACGAATCATCTACCGGACAGGCAAACCACATCCATGTCACATCTGAACTTGATGCATTCCAGAATACTGATGTTACATTTAAGTTCTGGCAAAATCTCTCTTACCAGCAGATTCATAACCAAATAAGAGAATTGCAGGGGGGATCACTCATCCTTCTTCTCACATATTTCCGTCAACCGGATGGAAAACTTATGACCGATGAAGAACTGATAGAATCCATCTCAAAGATTTCTCAAGTACCGGTTTTTGGTATATCAGACAGTTATCTGAACCATGGTATCGTGGGAGGGAAGATTACCAGTGGATATAAACAGGGAGAACTTGCAGGAATTGCTGCAGCGCGGATCCTGAGAGGAGATAATACATCTGAAATCCCGGTTGTCTCCGACCAGCCGGTATTCTATTTTGATTATACAAATCTTCAGCCTTTTGGAATTCCTGCCAGTGCCCTCCCTGAAGGGAGTATTGTTCTGAATAAACCACAATCACAGACCATTCCTCTCTGGCTAGCATATCTTGCAGTCATTATCATTGCATTCATGAGTCTTATCCTCCTCATTCTTCTCCTCCACATCAGGATGCGAAAGAAAATTGAAGAGGATTTGCGGATCAGTGAGCATAGAAATGCCGTATTGCTCGGGGCAATACCCGACACCATGGTGACTATGGATGCCAACGGGAAAATCCTTGATGTTCGACGCCCGGTACGGGAGAGTGGCCAGACAAACCAGGAGTCAAATGAACTTGCTCACCTTGCACTGAGCAAAGGCTGTATCTGTCCTTCCCATATCCTTGCACATATCAGGGATGCTATCGATTCATCAGAACTTCAGCAGTTTGAATGCGAATTCATGGCCGGGCCAGAGCCCCAGGTATATGAGATACGTCTCATGGCACTCGATGAAGATGAGGTCCTCGGTCTGGTGCGGGATATTACTGCCAGGATACAGGCTGAAAAAACTTTGAAAGAGTCACATGATATCCTGGAACAAAAGATTACGGAACGAACCGAAGAACTGGTGCTGGCAAAAGAGAAGGCTGATACTGCAAATAAAGCAAAAAGTGAATTTCTGGCAAACATGAGCCATGAGCTCCGGACACCCATGAATGCCATTTTAGGCTATTCACAACTGATGCAGCGGGATGATTCAATCCGCCCTGAACAGCGGGAATACCTGAATACCATCATCAGGAGTGGAAATCACCTCCTGGCACTCATCAATGATATCCTTGAATTATCAAAGATTGAAGCCAGAAGAGTTACCCTTGATCCGGTACCTGTCAACCTTCGGGCACTCTTTTCTGATATTGAAAGTATGTTCAGGATACGAACCGATGAAAAGGGATTGAAATTTGAGATTACGGGAATAAACTCCCTTCCTGGTTACGTCATCGTAGATGAGAATAAACTACGTCAGATATTAATAAATCTCCTCGGCAATGCGGTAAAATTTACCGAAACGGGGAGTATCGAAGTAACAGTCAGGACATATCTGACTGAAAAGACAGCACTCCGGCTTACAACCCAAATATCAGATACCGGAATAGGCATTGAAGAAGATGAGATACCTCTCCTGTTCAAACAATTTGAACAGACTTCAAGTGGGAAGAAGAGTAAATCCGGGACGGGCCTTGGTCTTGTCATCAGCCAGGAATATGTCAGGATGATGGGCGGGGAGATTACCGTTCAGAGTACACCCGGGAAGGGAAGCTCATTCTGTTTTGAGATTTCCATAGAAGAAGTATCAGCGGGTGAGGAACCAGTTCAGGTTCATAAACAGGTAATCGGTCTTCTTCCAGGGCAGAAAACATATAAAATTCTTATCGCTGATGATCAGATGGACAGCAGAACATTCCTAGCCAAACTGCTTGAGATGACAGGATTTGAAGTCCTTCAGGCTGGTGACGGAGAAGAAGCGGTGCATGTTGCCAGGTCCTGGATGCCTGATCTTATCCTGATGGATATACGAATGCCCCGAATGAGTGGAATTGAAGCAACCAGTCTTTTAAAAAGCCAGCAGGATACCAGCTCTATATACCTAGTGGCTCTGACTGCTTCAGCCCTTGAAGAAGATCGCCAGTCAATCATGGAGAGTGGATTTGATGGTTTTATCAGAAAACCATTCAAGGAAGGAGAGTTATTTGACGAGATAGCACATCATCTCCCGCTGCAGTTCCAGTATAAAGAGGATGAAGTTACACCCGGTGGGATCCTAAACCAGACCATGATCTCTTCGCTTCCTCAGGAGATCCGGGATGAATTGTACGATGCGGTTATTACCCTTGACAAGGATCTCATCATTCATACAATTGAGAAGATTGCAAGAATAGATCCGATATGTGGTGACCGTATGAGAGAGATTGCCGAGACCCTTGATTTTGGCCATCTTCTCTCATTGCTTACAGGAAAGGATGAAGGAGAGAGAACATGACTGAAAACCCAGCAGATAAAAAAGCAGTAGTGATGATTGTTGATGATACGCCGGCTAATCTGAAGCTTTTATCAGATATTCTTTCTCCTGAGTACACCATCCGCCCGGCTTCAAGTGGATCTTTGGCCCTGCAATCTCTTGAATATGCAACCCCTGATATCATCCTCCTTGACATCAGGATGCCAGGTATGGATGGGTATGAAGTATGTTCAACGATCAAGGCTGATGGTAACACCTGTGATATCCCCATAATATTTATCAGTGCTCTGGATGATGTGGCAGATAAAGTAAAAGGATTTGCTCTTGGCGCTGTTGATTATATCACCAAACCATTTCAATCAGAGGAAGTTCTCGCACGGGTGGAGACGCATCTTACCATATACCGGCTTAAAAAACAACTTGAACAGAGAAACAGTGAACTGAATAAGGAAATAGGTATCAGAAAAAAAGCCGAAGAAGAGTTACGACGGTACCAGATCCATCTTGAAGAGCTTGTCGCTGAACGGACCTGTGAACTGAAAAATAGTGAGGAACAGTACCGTTCTCTTGTAAATAATCTGAATACAGGGGTGTTCAGATTTATCCCGACATTAACCGGGGAATGGAAATGGGTAAATCCCGCCTTTCTCACCATTTTCGGATACTCTTCTATCGATGAGATTACAAAAATCACAGTCCTTGATACATTTCAATCAGAAGATGACTATCATCACCTCATCCAGAGACTGCAGGAGTCCAGAGTTTTAAAAAATATCGAAATCAGCGCGAAAAGAAAAGACGGGACACATATCTGGATTGCGGTAACCGCACAGGTAAAAATGAATAGTGCAGGCAATATTGACTGGATTGATGGTATATGCGATGATATTACGGTAGAGAAGGAGCAGGAGCACCGGATAAAAACCGCTGTTTCACAGATCAATAAAAATATGGAGATGCTCGCGATACTCAATGATCAGATCCGAAATCCCCTCACGGTAATTGCATGTTATACAGCTGACCTGGAAGAAGAACTTGCAGACAATATCGTGAAGCAGATTACCGTAATTGATCAGATTGTTGATAAGCTTGATAAAGGATGGATTGAATCTGAGAAAATCCGCAACTTCCTCATGAAGCATTACGGCATTGGATAAGGAAAACGGGATATCTTACTTAAATCTGGTGATCTACATGGTATTCAAAGATTTTTCATTTGATTTCAACCCTA
>CAYWHV010000119.1:0-7294 GCA_964458045.1 uncultured Methanospirillum sp. | reverse complement strand
AACCGGGGTATTCAGGATAGGACTTCCGGCAACCACCAGGTTTGTCTTCAGAGCAATCCCGGTCAGGTCAACATGCCGGACATGGTATCCTTCAGCCTTTTTTGGAATTTCAGGTGCATTAATGAGCACACTTCCATCCGGTTTCAGCCCTTCAAAGACATTCACAAGGTCAATGATGGATGAGTCAAGGACGACGACAAGGTCAGGATTGTGGATTTGGGAGTATATTTTGATGGGCTTGTCATCTATCCTGATAAATGAGACAATCGGGGCACCACGCCGTTCTGCACCATAAAAAGGAGCAGCGGTTGCATACTTTCCATCTCTGAACGAGGCAACCGCCATCAGCTTTGCAGCAGTCACTCCTCCCTGACCGCCACGTGAATGGAGTCGTATCTCATACATCAGGCATCAACTCCAAACCAGAACTCTTCCCCGATACGACGGGTTTTCACAAAACCTGCAATATCGTTGTAGGTGACTTCCTGTCCGCCCAGACCTGCAATAACATTATAGCACACTTTTCCGGTCTTTGCACGGATGGACGATGCAAGAATGCCGCCAAATCCGAACGAATAGTTCCGGTCAATAACCACCAGCTCGCGGTCCCCAAGGTTCAGCTCAGGGAAGGGGCGGATCCACCGGACACGCATGGAACCAGCTTTTACTCCCTCATTCCGGAGAATATCCACGGCAACTTCTGCTTCCTTGCCAAGGGTGCCCAGGGAAAGGATCAAAACCTCCGCATCCTCACACCGGTACTCTTCAGTCCACGAGTACTTCCGCCCGAATGCCTGTGCAAATGCCGCTTCGGTCTCTTTAATGACCTGAACAGAGTCCCGCATGGACCGCTCGATATCGTACCTGATCCTGAAGTAATCTGCAGATGGGGTCATGCACCCGTATCCGGCCGGATCATCAGGGTTTATTTTATGGTCAAGAACCAGCGGGGGGATAAAGTCGCCGACCGGACTTTCCTCAAGCTGCTGGGAGATATGAGAGAGGGAAAACCCGTCAAGGTTCACCATCACCGGCAGGTAGACCCGGCGATCCTCAGCGATGCGAAATGCCATCAGGGTTGCATCATATGCTTCCTGAACTGTTGACACATACACCTGCAGCCATCCGGTATCCCGTGCCTGAAGAGCATCGGTATGTTCAGCCCAGACATTCCAGCCAGGTCCGAGTGCCCGGTTTACATTTGCCATGACAACCGGCAGTCGTGCACCGGCAGCCCAGTTGACCATCTCCTGCATGTATAAGAGCCCGTGTGAACTGGTAGCGGTAAATGTCCGGACACCGGTGATACTTGCACCAATACAGGCAGCCATTGCGGAATGTTCACTCTCAACCGGTATGTATTTGGATTTCAGACTGCCGTTCGTGACGTAGTTAGCGATCTGCTCAACAATCTCGGTCTGCGGAGTGATGGGGTACGCAGCCACTACTGCAGGGTTTGCCTGTCTGACTGCTGCAGCGACGGCATTGTTGCCGGTAGAAAGGGTCAGCATGTTCCCTCCGCCTCTGCCTTCAACAGACGCAGGTTCCGCTCAATCTCTCCCCGGATAATCTTGATCTTATCTTCAGTCATACTGGAAAAACGCCCCTGCATCTTCAGATAATCCTCCAGTGGTGCAGGCTTAATCATGGCAGCCTTGGTCGGGCCATTCAAAGTCAGGGTATCATACTCCCGTTCATACATGGCCCAGATACCGGTCTTTACTGCCATCTTTCCGACTTCAATCGTCTGTGATGCATCATACCGCCAGCCCGGAGGACAGGGAGCGAGAATATGCATGAACTTGGGTCCCTTGATAGACAATGCCTTCTGCACTTTTTTCACGAGATCCTGCGGGTATGCACTGCAGGCGGTTGCCATGTATGGCAGGTGATGTGCGGCAATAATCCGGTCAAGATCCTTTTTTACATGGGTTTTCCCGCCAGGAGTGGTAGTCGTCCGTGCTCCGAGAGGCGTTGATCCTGATCGCTGCATACCGGTGTTCCCGTATGCCTCGTTATCATAACAGATGTACAGGAAATTGGTCTCACGTTCAAGTGCACCGGATAGTGCCTGAATACCAATATCAACCGTCCCGCCATCACCGGCGTACGCAATTACATTGGTGTTTTTTCCAAGTGATTCAAACGCTGCAGCCATTCCTGATGCAACCGCAGCTGCCGCAGCAAACGCCACATTATACACCGGTATGTTAAACGATGTATTCGGCCAGACCCCCTGCAGAACACTGGTGCAACAGGCCGGGACTACCAGAACAGTATCTGGCCCGGCTGCCTTGAGCACGTGTCTGAGAATGAGGGACGAACTGCACCCTGCACAGGCAGAAGTACATTTAAATATATATTCGCTCGCAGAAGTCCCTGACATGACAATCTGTACCCGTTTGTATGTAATGATAAATAATGATGGTTTTATTCCCGGCCCCAACCGGAGCCGTCAGTTACGCACAACAAAATCTGCGACAGTGCTCTGGTCTGGATGAATAAATGGTGCAGCAGAATGACTCATTCTCCAGGGGCCTCAGGAAGGGACATGAATCAGGGTATTGAGTCATGGAATCACGATCGCGGAATCTGATCAGATCATCTCCCCCGATTCGGGCAAAAAACCGCTCCTTTGTAAGGGTGAAATGGCAGAAGTGTTGTGACTCGCCGATACTCCGCTCGATGACCATGTATCGTCTCATATGCAGACAGCATTTCCCACACCGATTACAGGGTTCAGCCATTTGCCACCTCATGCTCAAAATAGGCATTGATTGCTTCAAGGAAAGGCTGTCCGTACTGCGTCAGCCTCCGTTCCCCTACCCCGTATACCGTGCGTAAATCTTCCGGACATTTCGGCCTGGTCTTTGCCATCTCACGCAGGGTCCGGTTTGGAAATATCCGGAAGGGGGGCATGTCCAGTTCGTCTGCAATGGTCTTTCGAACATCCCTGAGGATCTCATACAGGTTGTTCTCTGCAGGTGACCCCTGGCCATCAAGCGACTCACCGGTTAATGCAGACTGAAATTCCGGCTCTCCAATCCTGACCGGGATGGTACCGGCAAGGGCTTCCTTTGTTCGTGGATTCTTTCGTACCACCGGATACCGTGACCCGTACCTGGAGAGATACCCGCAGGAGATGAGCTCCCTGATCCAGTATACCCACAGTCCTCTCCGGTGTGGATGCCCGGACCCGAAACAGGCAAGGGTGTCATGACCCCGATTTATGACCTTCTCGTCTGCAGTCCCGGAGATGATATCCGCGATATAGGATACCCCATAATCATCCTTGAGTTCATCAATACAGGCTGCAATGACGGCGAGCGTATCCCTCCCGTCCATGGTCTTCCGCCCGGAATGGCATGAGTCACAGTTCCCGCATGACGGATGGTCCCATGATTCACCAAAATACGTGAGCAGAACTGCACGCCTGCAGGCACGTGACTCACAATACCCGACCATCTCGTGCAGCTTCCGAAGACCGACCTGCCGTTCGGTTCCGTCTGCCATCTGCTCAATCAGGTACTCAATCTTGCGAAAATCGCCCCTGGAATAGAGGAGCAGGCATTCAGCAGGGTCGCCATCCCTCCCGGCCCTACCTGTCTCCTGGTAATAATGCTCAAGGTTTTTTGGAAGATCATAATGAACCACGAACCTGACATCCGGCTTGTTGATCCCCATGCCAAATGCAACCGTCGCAACAATGATTCTGACCTTGTCACTAAGAAACCGGTCCTGGGTCTCATGTCTGACCGACTTTGGCAGGTCGGCATGATAGGGAAGGGCAGAGAACCGGTTCTTCTGGAGTAATTTTGCAAGGTCAGTAACCTGCCGTTTTGAGAAGCAGTATACAATCCCTGACTCATTGGGGTGACTTTTTAAGAACTGAACCAGTTGCTGCTCGGCGTCCTCTTTCTTGTCAATCCGGTAAATAAGGTTTTCACGATTAAATGAGCCGACAAAGACCGCGGGGTTTTTCAGGCTGAGCTCGCTTGTGATATCACTCCTGACCGATGGTGTGGCAGTTGCGGTCAGTGCAATAATCGGAACATCCGCAAACGTTTTCCTGATAATAGAGAGCTGACGATATTCAGGCCTGAATTCATGACCCCACTGTGAGATACAATGGGCTTCGTCTATGGCAAAAAGGCTGATCCTGATGGATTTTAAAAACTCAAGAAAAGAAGGCTGCACCAGTCGCTCCGGAGAGATATATAGTAATTTCAGTGAACCATCCAGAATGGACCCCTCAATGCTCCGCTTGTCTTTTAAATCCTGGGTGCTGTTCAGAAATGCAGCAGGAATCCCTGACTCTGCCAGGCAGTCAACCTGGTCTTTCATAAGAGCTATCAGGGGTGATATGACAATCCCGGTCCCTTCCCTGATAAGAGCCGGAATCTGGTAACACAGTGACTTCCCCCCGCCGGTCGCGATAACCGCAAGCACATCCTGCCCCTCCAGTACGTGAGTGATGATCTCCTTCTGTCCTGGCCGAAATGTTCGGTACCCAAACCACTTGTGCAGGACATCTTCCGGAAGAGGACCTTTCATTTGAATACAGGTTATATCGGAGATAAGAAAACTGCATCTTCTGAGCGTATGAGTGCCAGGGGATAGTGCAGGCAAAAATGTACGAAACGAGCGAAAAGTTCATGAGTATGCATCCTGAAATGATGACTTAATAAAAAGTTCCGGCTGAAGTGAAGAGTTGCCGGGGATCAGGGGATAATTATGGGTACATTTCTTGTTGACTTTCAGAATCAGGATACATCAGACGAAAACGCACCGGTGATCACACAAAAAACAGTACGGACCGCACGGGCAGCAACAAAAGGTGCCGGGAATCTTCAGGTTGTTGAGTTCATACTGGGGAATGAACTCTTTGCCATCGACCTGTTTGACACGCGGGAAGTCATCAACACAACTGATATTACCCCACTTCCAAACACCCCCTCGTTTATCAAGGGGATTATTGATTTACGGGGGATAATTACCACTATCATCGATCTGAAAGAGATGATGCATATCACCAGAGAGGCGGACGGGAAAAAGAGGTCCCGTATCATCGTCCTTGATTCCAGTGTGTCAGAGAAGATGATAGGAGTCCTGGTTGATGATGTACTTGCAGTCTCCACCTATACCCAGGAGGATATCGATCGGGATACTCATGCATCAAAGAGTTCTGACCGGGATATCCTTGGCATTATCAGGAAAAAAGTCAGAACTGCTGATCATGATACCAATGAACTGATCATCTGGCTTGATATCAGGACCATGATTCACAAGGTTGAGCAGGACCTCTAACGCTCCTGCCCAGTCATGAGAAGAGAATACACGGTCCCCAGAAGGTGCATCTCTTCTGACTGGCGGATAATTCTCCGAACCTTCAGCCCTATCGCTGCCACCTTGTGCCAGTCAAGGTCAGCATGAACATCCCAGAGGATGAGACCATCCGGCGGGGCAGGCTTTACTTTATTTGTACATGCCCCTGAAAGATACTGCTTCAGGTCCGTGATAGTCATCTCCCCTTCAGATATCTGAAACAGGGATCCGGCAATACTCCTCACCATATGCCATAAAAAACTCTGTGCGGTGATTTCAAGCCGGCACCCGTCCTCATCGAAAATGATATCAATCCGGTCAATCGTCTTTACCGGGTTTTTTCCGGGTTCAATCCGTGCAAAACAACGAAAATCATGGGTCCCCAAAAATAGTCCGGCAGCGTTTGTCATGGAGGCAATATCTGACGGGGTCCTGCTGAAATAGTACCGATATGTCCTGCTTTTTACATCATATCGCGGATAAAATGAAAGAGGCGCAAAAGCCCAGGCGTTCACCCAGATATCAGGAGGTAACTGCCCGTTCAGAGCCCGTATCGCGAGATCCGGATTATGGGTTGACAATGCCAGAATCTGGCTTTTGGCATGGACACCCCGATCTGTCCTGCCTGAAAGGGCAAGCTTTGACTCCTGACGGGTGGAGAAGATCCCTGCCCGTAAACAGGCAGCCACTATCTCCCCTTCAACCGTCCGCTTATCGGGCTGGTATTGTGATCCGAAAAAAGAGGTTCCAATATACCCGATCCGAAAGGCCAGTCTTACTTGTGAAGTCTGCCCCGGATCTTCCGCCATGAGTTTCGTAATGACTGTTTTGTATAAATCCTGACCGGTGTTTTTCTCCCGGCAGGTGTGGTCTTTCCTTCCTTTATGGCTTCCAGTACAGACCTGATGTCCTTTTCAGCATCGATCAGGGTCCGGCCGTACCCGATAAACCGTGCATTATGGGCATCGCTCCCGGCAACAGCAGGTTTGCCCATGGTCCGGGCAAGACGCATCGCCCGCTGGTTTGCATGAGGGATGACATACCGGCTGTTGTATACCTCAATCGCATCAGCGGCATCAAATGACTCTTCACATTTCAGTGCAGCACCATGCCGGTACCGATGGAACGGGTGGGGAAGAATGGTGATTCCGCCGGCCTGGCGCACTTCCTGTATGGTATCCAGAACAGGAAGTCCAGGCAGTGGGGCTTTTTCAACACCCAGAGCAATCAGATGGCCTTCCTTTGTAGAAACCTCAACACCAGGAATGATCAGAAGATCGGTAGGCATCTCACAGGCTATCCGGTACCCGTCCATCGTATCGTGATCGGTAATTGCTATGACATCCATCCCGGCCGTAGCGGCAGCGGCAAGCACCTGTGCAACCGTGCTTTCACCGTCCTTTGAGCAGGAGGTATGGATATGGAGATCGGCGTTCAGCATCCCTGAGTACATTATTTTTTCATCTTCCCGGTATTAAGGAAAGGGTGATGAGGATCCTGTTACCGACCGGAAGAGTTACGTATACCATCGTTCAGGAAGCTGCGAAAGGGTTTGACGCGGATGTGGTGGTGACCGGGGAACTTGCTTCATTTCTGACACCGGCACAGGTACGCTCCCTTCTCAGGTCCGATGCATCCTATGATCTTGTCCTGGTTTCCGGGATGTGCACGGCTTCATTTGCACAGGTGGAACAGGAGACCGGTATTCCCATTTACCGGGGGCCCCGTCATGCGGCTGATATCGGACTGGTGCTCCCGCTGATTGGAAAGATTGAACTCTCCCGTGACATTCCTGCTGACGAATTTCTCTCTGGCGAGCGGAGAAAGGAGGCATATACCAGGATCTTACGGTACGAAGAGGAGAAGGAACCGGCATTTTCCTTAAGGAGTGTAAAGATCGGTGGTGGAACCAGGATAAAAGTACTGGCAGAGATCATGGATGCCCATAAAATCCCCGATATCCGCACCA
>CAYWHV010000118.1:0-7312 GCA_964458045.1 uncultured Methanospirillum sp. | reverse complement strand
CTGATCGGTTTTATCATTCTGACGGGAAAGGGGTCTTCTGTCCGGTTGAATGGAAGGCCCCCTCTGAACTTCCTGACTCCCGGTACCCGTTCAGACTGACATCAGGCAGGGTTATCTGGCACTGGCATACAGGAACGATGACCCGGAGGAGTAAAAACCTCAAGGATGAGGTGGATGAGGCGTATATTGAAGTTCATCCGGCTGACGCAGCAAAAGTCAGGATATCAGACGGGGATATGATTCTGATACGGTCCAGGAAAGGGGAGTTATCCTGCAGGGCCAGGGTTGTGTCAGATATCAAGGAGGGGATGATCTTCATGCCGTCCCTGTTTGATGCAGCGTTGAACCGGCTGAGCGGTGTTCCTGTGGCAGGGCCTGATATCTCTGAATATAAACCAATCTGTGTCTCTCTTGAACCGGTAACCGGGGGTGACGGGCCGGTATGAATGGCCGGATGTGGTATGGATGGTCCACTGACGAGTCCATCAGGGACGGTGCAGCATCCGGAGGAGCGGTAACCGGTCTGCTTATGTACCTGCTCTCATCCGGCACCGTTGATGCGGTCTGTGCACTGCAGGAGGGAGAAGATATATACGATCCCAGGCCGGTTCTTATCACCGATCCCTATGAAATCCCCTCATGTTCCGGTTCCCTGTTCTGTGGAAGCATTTTAACCGCTGACTGGGTGGTCAGTGCAGTGGAAACAAACCCCGGCATGAAGATCGCTGCCGTTGTAAAGGGGTGTGATGCAAAGGTCATCGTTGAGCTGGTCAAGAGGAATAAACTTGACCGGAACGACCTCTATATTATCGGTCTGAACTGCAGCGGGACATTTTCACCCATCCGGACCAGGTCATTTATCAGGGAGGTCTGTGACCTGAATCCGGACCATGTTGACTCGTTTTTTATCAGGAATGGCAGGGTTGTTGTCAGGTCCGGTGATGTGAATCATGAATATCCCCTTGAGATAATAGAGGAACATGGGTTTGGCAGACGTGATTCATGCCGGAGATGTGATACCCCGATTCCCCGTCAGTGTGATCTCGTTTGTGGGACCTGGGGCCTTTTTGGGGAATATTCCGAGCGGGCAACGTTTATTGAAGTGTGTAGTAAAAAAGGGATGGCCTTTCTGGATAATGCAAGAAAAGACGGATTCATTTCCGTCGTCCCTGCTGATATGAAGGGAGTGGAAGCACGTTCCCGGGTTGAAGCAGCGATGCTGACCATATCAGAAAAGAACCGGAAAGCTATGTTTTCGCAGATCGGGACCGGAATAGAGCGGCTGACCTGGATCATGGAGGAGACATCCCGGTGCATTAAATGTTACCAGTGCTCTCATGCCTGTCCGTTATGCTTCTGCCAGGACTGTCAGACAAAAAAACCCTGGCTGGTCAAACCAGGTGAAGTTCCGCCTCCCCTGATGTTCCATCTGATTCGGTTCTCTCATATTGCCGACTCCTGTATCAATTGTGGGCAGTGCCAGGACCGGTGTGCCATGGATATTCCGGTCTCTCTCATGATGCATGCCCTGCAGGTCGAACTTGAGCAGATGTTCGGGTATCATCCTGGAAAGCCGGAGGGGATGCCTATCCTAGCCAAGGTCAACCAGCATGAAGAATGGGAGCATCATTATGAGAATAGCTTCCAGGAGATGATCCGTCTTTTCAGCCAGAAAGCTCCTGCTTCTGAAGAGGAATGACCTGGGATGTTATGGCTCGTTCAAAAAGAGTTCTTTTGTGGATGGAAAACCGCAGACCCTGAGGACATCCTCCTGGGTTACCAACCTTAACTGCCTGCGTCTGGATGAGAGATCTGACAGGTAAAAGATAGAGAGCGGTATTGGCAGACCGTATATCTTTGCATAGCTGACCTCTGGTATATCACGGGAGAAGAAATTCCGGATGGTTCCCCGGTCAACTCCAACACCCATCTCCTGAAGAATCCGTGCACTGTGGTTAAACGGATGAACCCGTGCGAGAGTCATACAGAGATCAATGACCGGGGATCCGAACTTGGTATTGGGATAAAACGGTGCCATGGCATAACAGAGCCGTCCACATCCCTTACAGTAATACCTGGTCACGATGACGTTGATTATCCGCTTCTCTCCGTCAACAATAATGGTTGCAAACCGCTTTTTCCGGTTGTCGTGATACCTGACCTCACCCCCGCAGTGGGGACAGTGGTCAAGCAGGGTAAATTCCATCCCTTCCAGTCCTGATAGTGCATTCTGGACGACCGATGAGATAAGAGATGGTATTTTTATGCTCTTCACGACAGACCTTCCGGATCGGTATCTCCTATATCATCTGATCAGAGAACTATTGAACTATCCAGTTTTGTATGCAAGAAAAGATCAGGGGGTATCTTCAGTCAGTTCATCCCGTGGTGTGGTTTTGATATCCGGATCATGTGGTGTATCCCGGACTGGAACCTCAAGTAACAGCAGGTTCATGATCCCCCCACAGGATTTGCACAGGTAATACTCATCATGCCAGCAGGAACTGCATCCCCATCTTCCGCAGATGACACACTGACGAAGGCCGGACAGGGTCCCTGAGCTGTGACAGAGATCACAGACATACCGGGAAAAGGATTCAGGGTCCCGGGTTGGGGGTTCATTATCTTTTCGGACCCGGGTAACCTGGTTTTTCAGAGCCTGAAATATCCCCCCTGATGAATGATTATCCTTATTTCTTCGAATCAAATGATCTTTCCAGTGCATCAAGTCGTGCCTCAAGGTCAGAGAGGTTCTCTGAGAACCCGCTCTCAAACTGCTTTATCTCTGCAAGCTTTTGTGCATCTGTATCAAGGGCCGATCCCCGCTCTTCCTTGAACCGGTTGAGTTTTGGCCTGCGGACAACGCCATAGTCTTCAACCAGCTGGGCAAACCGCCGGTCCAGGTATTCATCCACCCTGCTTTCAACCGGTCTTCGAAGAGAGATTCTTCCGGTGGTTCCCTGGAAGAACCAGAAGAGCAGGAAGAGGAGGATGAGAATGATGAGGATTATCAGGAGAATTTCAATGAGCGTCATTTCATCCGGCTCCTGAGTGTGCGGATCCGTTCTTCCATCCGGTCCATCCGGTCCTTTGACTCACGTTCAAATGATTTGAGGCTCTCTGCCTCCTGCTTTACCTGCCTGAACCGCTGTGATAATTCCCTGATATCAGAAGTTGTGGCAAGCTGCCAGTCATCAATCATGAGTTTCATCCGCCGGTCAAGATAGGCATTCAGGTATTTGTCCATGGTCATTTTCCTGCCTCCAGTTCCTTTAGTGCCTTTTCAATGGAATCTGCACGGCTTTTGAGCATATCTTTCTCGGCATAGAGCCGTCCGACCTCGTAACTGAGAAATTCAAGCCGCCGTGCATACTCATTCAGGTCTGCCTCGGTGATAAGGCCCCATTCTTCGACAATGGATTCAAAATTCCGATCAAAGTATGAGTCCAGTGTCCGGTCAAAGGTTGGAACCTGAGATGCGGCTTTCGTTTCAAAACTGGTCAGGTTATCAAAGAATTTTCGTGTGCTCCCTGATGTTTCAAACATTCATCTCACCTAAATCTTTTTTTCCTCTGAATCGATCCGGTCAATCATCAGGTCAAGTTTTTCACGCTTGACATAATTTTCAAGACGCTTGAGTCTGCCCTCAATGGTCTTCTGTTTCATGAAGATGTCAGTTTCAAGGGCAATATTCGATTCTTCAATATCTTTGAGTGTTGATATCTGATCTGATGTCAGTCGTAATGCCGGCTGGACTGAAGCTGCAGTATCCTGCTTTAATATCTGGAGTTTGTCACGTTCCAGTTCCAGTTCCAGTTTCCGGGTATTGGTCCGCATCAGCCTTATCTCCCTCATGATGAGGTATATCATAATGACGATAACAAGCAGGACTGCAATACCCAAAAGACCGTCCTGGGAAAAGGAGATTTCCAAGGTTACCCCTCCAGCATCCTGGTGACAAATCCTACGGCATCAGATGGTCCGGAGAAGTACACAATATCATTCTCTTTCAGGATGATGCCTTTGTCAAGCCCCAGGATCTGATCATTTCGCTGGACGGTCACAAGCTGTACTTCCGGTGGAATGGTCAGGTTGCCAAGGGATCGCCCTGCTGCAAATTTGACCGGTACTGCCGCGCTTACTCCCTCAATTCCGGTCAGGGCACTTCTGATCTTTTTTGCCTCTTCCTGGCTGATGGCAGATAATCCCTTCTCAATCCCTGGGCTGAGTTTTCCGATGGGTATCTTGTCCCTGATGGCATCGGCTGAACTCTTCGCTGCTTTGCTGACTTTCTCTCCGATAGGTTTTGTGTCCTCTTTTACCTTTTCAGTCAGTTCCTTTGCTTTTGTGCTTATCTGTCCTGCAGTATCTGCTGCTCCCTTCTGGATCTTGTCTGCAGTTTCAGAGAGCTTTGTTCCGATATCCTGTGCTCCTCCTTTTATCTGTCCGGCGGCTGATTCAGCGGCAGTCCGTAGCTGTTCCTCAAGCGGGATCTTCCTGGTTACATGCACCTTCCCGCCATCAGGAATATTGAGTTTTTTCAGATCCTCACCGCTGATTCGTATCGTTCCCTCGTCAACCATAGCATCTGCAAAGATGGTCAGAGTAAGGGTTGCCCCTGCATCTGTGCTCACTTCCACCTCTGACTGATCCTCAACACCAAGGAATGAAAGGAGTTTTTCATGAATGCGGGCTCTTCCGTGACCGGGCATCGCCCGTTTCACTGCCTGCAGGGTTGCTTCCTCCATGTGGTTTAATCAGGTTATAACCTTTTTCAATCTTTCGGTTTATCTTCCTGATGGCAGGATAAACCGTAATGTATATTGGTTCTTCAGTTCACGATCTTTAATCCTTATGTGCTAAGGACCCTGGGAGATAACACATGGGAATTGAAAAGTTAATGGAAGGGAATCAGACCTTCGTAGAAAACGAGTACGCAGAGAATATCGAGTATTATAAGGCTCTTTTGAAGGGACAGAACCCGCATGTCATGATGATCGGGTGCTGTGATTCACGGGTTGCACCAGAGATCACCTGTCATGCAAAACCAGGGGAGATCTTTGTTCACCGCAATATCGGGAACATAGTCCCCCCCGGAGACTGGAATCTTGGGACATTTCTGGAATATGGGATTCGTCATCTGAAAGTTGATACCCTGGTTGTGTGCGGTCATGAAGAGTGTGGTGCCATGAAAGCACTTTCCAGTGGAAAAAGTGGTGATGATAATCTGATACCCGGATGGCTCAGGCATGCCCATACAGCACTTGAGGCAGTAACCAGAAAAGGACCAAAACCATCAGATCCGGAGGAGGCCAGGAAATGGCAGACAGAACTGGAGATTGAAAATGTAAAACTCCAGCTTGCAAACCTTCGGACCTATAGTGTGGTAAAAGAAGCCGAAGATGCAGGAAAACTCCGGGTTGTCGGGCTTTATTACTGGATGTCCACGGCAAAACTTGATGTGATTGATCCCGGTAAGCCCTTACGGGCAGAATAGACGAATTGAATTATATTACGGGTTTTTACCCGGACTATTTTTTTGAATATTGATATAGGATATTAAAAAAAGGGTTAGATGGATCCAGTCGGGGTCATTGCCGGCTGTTTCATCTCGATGAGCATCTCTTCGACGTATCCGATGGTCTTGATGGTGAGGTTATTCTTTTTTGCTTCTGCAATCAGGTTTCTGGACTCTTTTGAGGCTCCGTTGGAGAGGACCAGAAGGTGAGTTCCGTATTCTGCCATTCGCGCGTCTCTGACCATACCTGCTGCGTTCAAATCGTCCTGCCAATTCGGTGCAAACTCTTTGTATGCGATTTTATTCTGAAGTGCATACTCCTTTGCGATGAGGTCAACGCCGGTAGAACCACCGGTGATGATCTCGTCAACACCATTGATTTCTTTAATATATTTCGCGATTTCGCTAGAAACCGTGGTAAATTTCCGGCATGTACGTGGGCCGGAGATAATTAATTTTTTCATGCCCTTAACTATTGCTAACATCGATATAAATACTTTCTTTTGTCTGGCTCTGTGACATCCCGATATGCAGGAAACCTTTATCGTCTATTTCCTTCTAATCTGTAATTCCGGTTCGATCATACGTATCGTCCCTGAATTTATTCTTAAATCTGCTCACCCGAACGAACCCCCGACGTGGTTTTATGTCAGAATTATTTCTTTTTATCGTACTCCTCTATACTCTTTCAGGAGTAATCCCTCTGTGCATTCGAAAAAAACGAATATGGTCTGTTTCTTCGATAATCATGGGCGGTGGCGGTATCCTGCTGACGCTCCTCTCACTTCCCTGTCTTCTCCCGTCAAGTGCAAAGGCCATCCTCTTTCAGGGTGAATGGGTGACATTTCCGATAATCATCGGGATTGATCGCCTGTCCGCAGTATTTTGTATCCTCCTTGGTATGATGAGTCTGGCTGTTGCACTCTATACGCCCGGATATCTTGATCGGATGCATGGAAACCGGCGAAAATATGCTGTGTCCGGTTTCATCCCCTTGTTTTTGCTGAGCATGCTGCTCGTCATCCTGGCAGGGACAACCTTTGCATTTCTCGTGTTCTGGGAGCTCATGGCCATCCTCTCCTTCTTCCTGGTACTCACCGAGTTTGAAGAAGAAAAAACACGGTATGCCTCCCTGTTCTACCTGGCAATGACCCAGCTCTCAACGGTCTTTGTTTTTCTTGGAATACTTCTGATTCGGATGGTTACCGGGTCATGGGAGTACCCGGCATTCTTGTCCGGGACAGATATTCTTATATCCCTCTCGTTCCTCTGCCTGTTTTTTGGTATTGCAATTAAATCAGGAGTCATTCCGTTTCATAAATGGCTTCCCCATGCCCATCCCGCTGCTCCGTCTCCGGTGTCGGCCCTGATGTCAGGGATGATGATAAGCACGGCTCTCTATTCCCTGTTCCGGGTGGTAACCGGGTTTTATGCTCCGGATGCTGTATGGGGATTTCTCATTCTGGCCTTCGGGTGTCTGACTGCGGTGCTCGGGGTGATGTATGCCCTGAAGGAACAGGATCTCAAGGGCCTGCTCGCTTACTCATCCATTGACAATACGGGTATCATTCTGATCGGGACTGGTCTTTCTGTTCTGTTCACGGTATTCGGATCCCCGCTCCTTGCCCAAATGGCTCTCGCGGGGGCTGTTTTTCATGCCATCAGTCATGGGTTTTTCAAAGGACTGTTATTCCTGACCGCAGGCTCGGTTTGCCAGGCTGCAAAGACCCGGAATATTGATGAGATGGGGGGAATACTTGTCAGAATGCCCTGGACCGGCGGACTCTTTTTCAT
>CAYWHV010000117.1:0-7340 GCA_964458045.1 uncultured Methanospirillum sp. | reverse complement strand
TGAAAAATCAGTATAAGTAATCACAGGCATAGGGCATCTGCCGGTCATACTTTTCCTGATAATAGGGATTGGTCAGAACCATGAGGTGCATATCATCTGATGCAGTCAGGTTCATCACCGCTCCCGGAGCAACATAGATTATTGAATTGCTGCTTACCGGATACTCATGGCATCCCACCCACATCGTTCCAAAGCCTGAAAGGACCGTAATCAGCTGATACCTGCTCTCAACATAGTGATCAGGAATGGACGAGCCTTCTGATACCCGGGCAGTTCCGATGTCAAATCCAAGATGATACGGACCTTCCAGGGGATGCAGAAGCCGTGAAAACGTGAATGACTGCTGTGTACCGGCGTTTCCCAGTTCAAGCGGCGTCACCAGATCATCAGAGACAACATGGGTTTCATGTGATAATCCCTCCTGCTCTGGTGTGAAATTCTGTTCAGATGAGCGGGCGTCATTCTGAACTGATGACCAGTCGATCACCGAAAAGAATTGGAGCGTCTCATTTGCTGCATTCTCAAATCTCCGGATGGTCTGAGGCGGGATATATACCGCCTGACCACGCTCGGCCATAACCTCTTCTTCATTCACGGTCAGCCGGAGTGAACCCTCTGTTATATAAAGGACCTCGGGCACCGGAAGGATCGCATCAGGTGAGAGTATCCCCCCGTCTTCTGATGTAAATACCTGCACAGACAGGTTTTGTGAGAGGGATAATCCCCCCATCCGGTCAAGCAGAGAGGTAACATCACATGTTCGGATATAATCATCAAATTGAACTTCATCCCATTCTTCACCGGTGATAAGAATTCCTTCTGAACCCTCCCATATTTCATCAGCACCGATGATACCGGAAAAAAAGGCGATAAGAAGGGTATGTATGATTATTACTCTGAAAAGAACTGACCATGCAGACATGCAATCAACGTTACCCGCGAAGTATTATCATGATTTTTATCCATTGCAACCGATCAGAAAAAAGAAGGGAAGATCTCCTTTCGTCATATCCAATACAGGGGATTTAATACCACGGTGAGGGACTCAATCAGCCCCAGCAGCAGAAACAGGAACAGCACCAGGAGGACTATCGGCACCACGATAACCGCAATCGAGCGAGGATATGACAGGCCGGCACATTCCTTCAATCCATGAACGGTAATGAACAATGACCAGAGAAAACCCAAGAAGCCGACAACAGGTATCCAGCCGATGAGAAATGCCGGAGTAGCAGCATACATCAGGACTTTTATCGTCTGAAATATCCCCTCCTCACCTCCTGCAAGGAGAACAAATGCATGAAGCAGGCTTCCCACGATGAACACCAGGTACAGACCAGCCAGAAAGGTTCCAAGCATTATCACGAGTCCAAATTCTGTGAACAGGGGACAGATCTTCTGAGCGATTATGGGGCCGATAACAGGAAATGCCATCATGAAATCCATCATATTCATGGAATTTCCGATCATCCGGACGATACCTGTCAGAATGGCAAAGAGTATGAGAAAAAGAGCATAGTGCTGATATGCAGGTGGTAGTCCGGCATTTTTGATTGAACGAAAGAAATCGGAGGGCTTTATGAGGATGCGTTGAATATCACTACAGAGGCTCTCTATCATACCCAATACTCTGCATCCATAAGTATAGATGTTCGCCGGGGGTCACATTCTCATTCTATCAGAACCAACCTCTGGTACTGACACATGTCAGATTTCGGAGCCAATTGTATGCGAAAAGAACATACATTTTATTCATTCATCTCTCTGATGCTCATGCTCCTTGTGTGCATGTCTGGCGGAGTGCTGGCAGAAGATGCGGATGAGACAATTTCTGAAACCGAAGAAGAACAGATACCAGTACCATCAAATCCGGTCATCGGCCTCCTCTATAACGGGACCGTTGATTTGGATAGCTCACTATCAGTTCAGGCTGAATCTGGTTCCTCATACACAATACCAGGAAGCACGCCGATTGGAGCTCTTGAGGCCCTTCTGAACGCCGGAGCAATAGATAAACTCACCATCGGCGATGAACTCATGGAAAAGAAGGGCACTCTTCTTCTGCATGGAATCGGTAATCTCTCTTCCGGAGACGGGAATGGCTGGTATGTAAAAGTGAACGGAGAACGGCTTGAAGATATTGTTCTTGCTGAAACCATGGGTCTTTCCCGGTATACCCTGAAAGAAGGGGATGTTGTCCTGTACACACTCGGGGATCCAAAGGGGATGGCGTCAGACTCAAAAGCATATCTGACTGTTACCATCGGGACGATTCGTGAAGCTGAACCAGAACCCGTGAAAGAACCATCTGGTGAGAGTACCCCTGATGGAGAGAGGGGAGAGAGTGCGCCAGAATCTGATACTGAGACAGAGCAGCAGCCTGCAGAAGAAGCAGAAAGCGTTTCAGATGAGACTGCAAAAGAGGAAAAGCCAGAAAAGACCACGAATGGCAGTCAGGAGATACTCTATACTGGTTCAATGTCCCTTCCGTCTGGTACCATTACCATTGAAACAACCGGTGGGGAGTATGACATCGACGCTGCAACTCCGCTGGGACTATTACATGAACTCCTCGAAGATGACAAGATATCAGCCCTGAACGTGAATGACAAGGCAATGAAGAAGGGAGGCATTCTGATTCTTGAGGGATTGAATGATTATCAGTTTACAGGCGATAAAACCTGGTTTGTTCTGGTAAATAATGCCCTCTTAAAAGACTACCTCTATGATGCAGAAGGCCTGAATATCTATAAAATCAAATCCGGGGACGAAGTCGGATATTACTTTGGTGAACCTGCAGAGCCAGCAGATGCAGCACAGGCAAAGCTGGTAATCACCATCGAATAATTTTTATATAACTACGAAGATGAAATATCCCACGCAATAGGAACAGGCGTTCAGAAGAATACTATACAGGATTGCATCTTTTAAGGCTAGATGGAACGCCATTTTCAGGGGAAAGATCTCACAGACAACTACCCCGAATTCAAGGAGAAAGAGCGGGACATCATGAATGAGATACAGGTAGTTTATCGCCGGATTTGTCACACAATTGATCAGCAGGATGACGGCGCAGACCTTCAGGTACGACTTCCTGATGAAAAGTGATAGGACAATACATTCGCAGACCGTTGTGAGAACCAGAGCCCGGATAAAAAGAAGATCGAGATCCATACCTGAATAGAATCAGGAAAATTCTGGTGGAACCGGTTCATCATCGCCGGACATGGGAACCTGGAGCACGGTCCCGTCCCTATATCCGAATAATGCAGACTCTTTTATCGCATCAAAGCTGGTTTCATTCAGAGTGGTAATATTCAAGTTGACCGTAACATTTTCAATACCCAGTTTATCTTCGAAAAAGGCTCCTTTTGGCAGACTGATATTCGCCGTAAGGAAGGGAAGGTCGGCAAGGTACGAAGAAGCTCCGCTCTCATTCGTTTCATCGCTGAGCATATCACTGGCATTTAGATCTGTAATTTTGTCAGGATCAATGTCTGCTGAAGGAATGGCATGCAGAACAAATCCATCCAGTTTATATCCTCCCCCAAATGTTCCATCCTGAATGATGAAAGGATACTCCCATCCCCAGATTGCACTGCTGGTAAGGAATATATGGTCTGAAAACTGCTCGAAATTCGTAATAGTATACTGGTAGGAATATGTAGATACCCCTTCAACTGCAATATCCGCAGATGCTGCAGAGAACAGAAAACCTGTGACCAGAACAAGGACAAGGACAATTATCCGGTACATGATAATACACCAGTTGAATACTCAATCCTTGAGGGCATCATCCTTCCGGTGAAAAAAATTATAAAAGGACCGGGTGGTCAATCAGGAACACACGAATCCGCTTGTCTGAAATATCGGCCCGATCTCCTGACATTATACCGGCAGAGACATATGAATTGGCACTACTCTTCTCTCCTCTCTCCATGAGTGATGCAGCCTGCTCGAAATTATCGGCAAACTGGCTCATCCGGTCGATGAAGTCATAGTAGTTCAGCCTGACATAATCCATCTTCTTTGGGAATGTGCTGCCATCATTATTGTTTCGAATCAGGTGACGAAGGTCATCAACCAGCGAACTAACAAGGGCCGGGTCTTCCGCTTCCCAGGCACTCAGAACCTTCTTCTTTCCTTCCTGAATCAGGTCCAGCTTGGTAAGCACAAGCTCGCGAAATGCCAGGTTCGGATCAGCAGTCGGTGTAGGCAGGGGCGTTTCTGATATGCTCGGCTGAACAGGAGTTACCGGAATATCAGGTTCGCTGACCTTGGCAGGCTCTTGCGACTGGTTCACCACTTCCTCTTCCACTGTCAGGGTTGGTTCAGCAGTTGGAATCTCTGTCACCGGTGTTTCAGGTACCACGGGAGTTACCGGAGCCTGCTGAACGCACCCGGCCATGAGTATCCCTGCAAAGAGAACAAGAATCACAATGGGATATCGTATCATACACTGATGTTGACTTCATATACCAATATGGTATCTAAAAATCGTTTTCACTAAAACAGGTGAGGAGTTTATAGCCTTGTGGTCATGTGGTGGCAGCCATGAACCCATAGCCAGGAGAACATCAACCGGTATCATCCGGATATTTGCAAAAGAAGAGTCAGGTAAAAAACAAGAGATGTAAGCAGGTATAGAAAATGAAGCCTTCCGGTGCCGTTCGTTTGGCACGCACTTCTGCCCATGCCGGTTAAAACAGTCATTGTCATGATCCACCTGCGAATATGTGAGATCAGGAATAGACAGGCAATACTCATCCCATTTATAATAATGAGCCATTTCATCAGGAAAATTGATTTAACCTGACGATATCATCCGTTTAAACATGAATCACCGTTGCAGGGAGTTCAGGGTGATCTGATAATCTTATGAGGTCAGAACAGGGAACAATTTCCGCCTGAAATTTATTGAATGATTTTTATTTCACGATTGCAAGAAGTAAACTTTAATTGTACAACCGATGACCCTTTGGATCAGAGGTACTCGTGACGGATCCCCCGGAGCGGTGCCTCGCGGGTATGGGGCCGGTTACATCCGCTATAGCCCATCCGCATGGTATGCAGAGCTGGATTCCGGGAAATATGATCCACCGGTGATTTCACCGGTATGCCATTACAACTGTTGCAACGGATTGGTACTTCTGGTGCCATCCGGTCTGCACACATGGATCACCTACCAGACACATCAACCCCACCAGACAGCACTCGGTAGAGCCGGAAAACCCCCCGGCATCCTGTATACCATTACATCGGGCATAATCATCATTCACATCCCCCCTGACAGCATCCCATCAGGGCACCCATCGGCCCCATGCCCGATATTATTCTACCACGATTTATCTCGATTTTTAGCCATGTCTCTGATATGGTTTACCCTCGGCATCCTAAAAGATACATTCTTACCTTTTCTCGTACTAGTATCAACAAGAAATATTCAGGATGGTGGGGTGAATGGGGTTTTGGAATAGAAAAAAATCTGACGCTGATGCGGAGACTCTCTGTACAGATAAGACACAGGGGGTACAAAAACCGGAAAAGGAGATTTCCAAACCGGAAATCCCCTGCCCCCCGGTGAAAAAAGTTAAAATCCCCCTCAATAAAACGACCAGTGATGTTAAATTCGTTCAGAATTCCATCGTTTTTCCCTGTCCTATCTGCAGTGAATTAAATACTGTTGACCTCAGTGAACTGGACCCCATACAGGGAGGGGAGTCGATGTGTATGCATTGCCAGGTCGTGCTGCATGTGCCAGGCGGGTATCAGACCCATTCAGAGGTTCCGAAGTTAAAGATATATGCAGGGCTCCCGGTGGCCATCCGAAAGTTCCCGATCTTTTACTGGAATCATCCGGTCATTCATGAACTTGATGAACAGGGCATTACCCGGATTATTATCCAGTATGGTCTCTGGGGATTCTGCCAGCAGTGCCATCACCAGTTCAGTCCGGCAGTTCTGATGAACCTCCCTCATACCTCCGGAGAGATAGTCGATTACCGGTCACTCAGTTCAGAAGAGATGATGGAGATGAAGTCGCTCAGGACTGGAAGTTGTCCTTACTGTTCACACCGTATATTGCTCGTCATCATCTCTGAGGTCCCCCATTATGTCATATCGGCAAGTGAGAACCTCTCCCACCGGTGGGAAGAGGATTAAGGACTACTCAGGATGCAGCCAGTCATGAATTAATCCATGTGCAATACTGTCATGACCGGGAAGGACCGGCAGAACAGATCTCGTAAACCATCCTGCATCCTCAATCTCATGCCCGTCAGAAACAATCTCTCCTCCGGCATACCGGGCAGTAAACCCGATCATCAGGGAGTCAGGAAATGGCCAGGGCTGTGAACCAAAATACCTGATATCAGTAACCTCAATCCCGACCTCTTCTCTGACCTCCCGGTGTATTGTTGCTTCAAGAGATTCGCCAGGCTCAACAAATCCTGCCTGAACACTATACATACCAGGAGGAAAATGAGGGGAACGGGAGAGAAGTATCCGGTCACCATCGGTAATCCTCACAATGACAGCCGGTGACAGACGGGGAAACACAATCTTTCCACAAGATGAGCAGACTTTTGCTATCTCATCAGATTTCATGGATGTCCTGCTCCCGCAAAACCCACAAAACCGGGTGAGGAGATCAAAACGAATCAGTTGAACCCCGCGACATGCAATACCTGGCAGATTGCCTCTTGCACCCCCGGCAATCTCCCGGAGGGTGTGGGACGTATACCCGGGAGGAACTCCATCTGCACGAATACCAATTACTTCCCAGGATGTGCCGTTATAATGACCCAGGGGTATCCAGCTGTGAATCTTTCCTTTTATTTCATCAGGGATTACAGGAAAGATGAATCCTTCCGGCCCCTGCAGAACCAGACCATCAGTCCTGACAAGAATATATGAGGGTGATGATTGAGAATCCCCGTGAAGGTCCATTGCGGGGATTACATAAGATGGGTAAAACATGAAACCAGTATCTGATTACACCTGCATTCATATCATTTTCCCCATTTTACCGGGTTCGTCCGGACTGGGATGAGAAGAACTGGCAAGGGCAACAAACCGCTCAATAATCCACTCATTCCGGACTTCCGGATGGAAGAGCACCCCATACCAGGGATTTGTGCAATGTTTCACCACCTGGACCGTCGCATCAGAAACGGCAAGAGGAATCCAGAGAGGTGAGAGGGTGGCAGTATACTGGTGAAGGGCATATCCTGAAAACTCGTCTTTTCCGTTCAGCAGGAGATCCGTCTTCCCCATTTCTGTGGAACGGATGGGAATCATCCCGATCTCAGTGAGAGGCACCATCTCTCCCCCGGTTTCAG
>CAYWHV010000116.1:0-7349 GCA_964458045.1 uncultured Methanospirillum sp. | reverse complement strand
AGGATTTCATGGACAGGTGGTCCTGACGGAGACCGGGTTTATCGATTCCCTTGAGCGTGAAGAATCAGAAGGTCTATCGAAATGCTCCCTCTTTTTGGTTCCGTCCCATTCCTATCTGGTCCCCGGAGAACGGACCGACCAATTTGTGGAATCCTACCAGGATCGATATGGCCAGAACCCGCGACGAACCATTGCCGGATATGGATATGATTCCATGATGGTTCTGGCATATGCTATCCGGCTTGGTTCAGTTGACGGGTATGTTTCCGTTCAGTCAATACAAAAAGGACTGGATGAATCCAGGTACTATGGGATTACCGGGCCAAAGGCATTCGATTCACATCATACGGCTGTGCCAGTCATGGATCGGTGGATCTTTAAGGATGGGAAATTTTCCCTGCTCACGACGTCGCTGATCTGAACCGGTTGTTTGATGAGAGGCGATCTGTTCTCTTTTTTCATTTCCGATCAAAAAATCAAGAGTATTTATAGGATAATACTCTGTGAATCAGTTACCAGGCTTTTTTCATCAGAAATTCATTTGTTGATACATTGTTTCCAGCACGAACTCGATTCCGGATATCTTTCCTGGCATCGGCGAATACATTCCATATCACAGCCGTTCTCCAAAGAGGTACCGGTCAACTCAACAAATATTCCGGTACATGTTATTGCTGTAAGGTCTGTGCCAAGTAAGTCCTTCGTGTCTCTGTTCAATGCCGATAATCTCTCACCCTCGTAAAATTCAAGGGGCCTTCCCAGGAGTGTGAGCACATTGTTCTCTTCAGATAGGGTCAGATTTGAAATTTCAACCATTGACGTGCTTTCTTCAAGAGAATCGGAAAAAACCACCGCTGCATTCAGGGGATACGAGAAACTGGTCAGGGTATCAACCGGAATCAGAATCCCGTATTCCTTCTCTGATATATGGAAATGTGAAGCGACATCCCTGACGGTTAATTCCACCATCCCGTCTGTTTCCTCGGTGATGGATGCTTCTCCACCCTGTATGTATACCATATACGAAGGCGTTTCGTCTGCCATACTTACTCCTGTCAGGCAAAAAAGCAGGAGTATGCACCATAATCCGATGGTAAAATTTCGAGTCATGATGTGAATCAACGGTTTTTATATTCATATCTCTTTTGATTCCGTTCTCATCGGCAAAGGAATAAAAGACGGGAAAATGATTTTTTCAAATTCGTCTCTGCATTCCTTAACAAATCCTTCAATCACCCCTTCAACGATAGAACTATGCAAATACATACAAAGGCATACATTCATTACAAAGGAATACATATGATACTATATACTTACAACCTTCACTATGACCAGAGACGAAAAACCCGGAGAACACTGGCAATTCACACCCGGAGGTTCCTCCTACCTGGCGGATCTCACCAAAGAACGACAGATTCGGAAGAAATTCGATCTGAAGGAGGGCAATTTTCTCTCAACCGAGGATGTTGCGAAAATTCTGAGTGTGAAAGATGAGGTAGTCCGTGATCTCATTCGAAGACGGGAATTACCCGCTGTAAAGATAGGAAAAGCCTACCGGATCATCGAAACCGATCTCCAGGTATTTCTGAATGAGCGGTATACTCCCCACATGAAAAAAGAATCTCCGGAGGACCATGCACCCGAAGATGACGAGATCTGAATCCGGCAGTACAATCCGGATTGAGCAGAAAAATCCCCCCAGGATAAGGCCATGATATTTAATTCAGTAATCTATGAGAACAGTATGCCGGATGGTATGGGAACTCTTGAAGTTATTGATAGTTCTTCCCGGAAGAAACGACTCTTTGTCCCGCTCAAACAGACACGGCTTACCGGAGTGGTAACCGGACCACTTGCTCAATTCCAACTCTCACAAATCTTCGAATTTAAAAAGACAACCTTTCATCATACTATCGAGGCCATATACCGGTTTCCGCTCCCGGGGGATGCAGTCATAACCGGTGTTCAGGTCTCATTCGGGGAGGAGGTCCTGAAAACAACCCTCAAAGAACGGGAAGACGCCAAAGATGAATATCATAAAGCATTCGAACAGGGAAGAAAAGGAGTTCTGGTTACCAGGGAGACTCCGGATATATTTACCCTTCACCTCACCGGAATAGAACCTGATAACAAAGTAACTGTCGATATCTCTCTCCTCCAGTATGCCATGATTGATGATTCGGAGATGGTGTTCCGAATTCCTCTTACGGTCTCTCCCCGGTATATCAGGGATGATGAGATGAGACTTCCTCAGCGAAATGCCCATCCCCAGATACAGCTCCTCGATCCCGGTCATACCTTCACCATGGATCTCATGGTCAATGGAAACCCTGTCATCAAAAGTCCAAGTCATCAGATAATCACAGAAAAGAAAGAAGATTCGGTCAGGATCACCCTGCAGGAGACTGAAGCAATACCCGACCGTGACTTCATACTGACCTGTATCGCCCCACAGGACCAAAATCTTCCGCAGTTCATCTGTCAGGTTGAAGAGCATCCGGAAGAAAACAGTGCCTATCTCCTGACAACCTTTTCTTCCCCGAAGAAAGAGGATAATGAACCGGTAAAACGGGAACTTATCATACTGGTGGATCATTCAGGGTCAATGAGAGGGCCGAAATGGCAGGCTGCTGACTGGACGGTGAAGAACCTTCTCAAAACCTTACAACCAGATGAATATTTCAACCTTGGAATTTTTCATGACCCCTCTTCCTGGCTCTCAAAATCCCCGATACCTGGGACTGAACAGTCAATTCACTCGGCAATTAATTTTCTAACACAGAATCAGGATTCAGGTGGAACAAACCTTGGCATCGTCCTTGAGCAGGCCCTGTTATCCCCGAAGAGTAAAGGGCCATTTGTCCGGCATATCGTGATCATCACCGATGCAGAGGTAACCGATGAAGGCAGGCTCATTAGAATGGTCAGGAGTGAGCAGGACCAGAAGGATCCACGTTCCGTATCGGTGATATGTATCGATGCATCGCCAAACACACCCCTGGTCCGTGAACTGGTCAGGGTGGGAAATGGTATTGCCCGGTTCCTGACATCTGATCCGTCTGAACAGGATATCACCACCGCTTTACAGTCTGCACTCAATGCATGGAAACAGCCATACGTACGAAATCCCACCTTCATCGTGAACCGGGATCAGGTTGAATCCGGGGATCTAGCATATAAGAACGGATCAATCCCCCTGAATAGTCTGCCATATGGTGTGTATTCAGAAGTATTTCGTATTCCCCTGACAGGCGATGACATCACCATTACGCTTCAGGATACAGACGGAAGAGAAAAAGAATCAGGTGTCATAATCCCGGTGAAGGGAGCAGGAATCCGTGAACTCTTCGGAAACTCTCGTATCCGGACACTGGAACAGATTCAGGGAGGGTTCTATTCAGAGACTGAATTGCAGATGGTTCTGAAAAATCTGGGTTATGAAAAAGAGCAGACATCCTTGTATCCGGAAGGAAATGCTATGAGCGGATTATTCCTGGATGATCTGCTGGTGCAGGAATCCCTCCGATATGGTGTTCCTTCCACCCGGACCGCATTTGTCTGCACCAGTATCCATCCGGGAACTCCGGTAAAGGCTTCGGTTATTGTCCCATCAGCATACCCGGCCGGATGGGATATGTGCTACAATACATTAAGGGCCTGTGATATGGCTCCGGTTTTACGAGAGAAAGCTAATTTATCTCCAAAGCCTCTCCCGGTATTAGATTCGGTAATGTTCGAGGAAGAACCGATCATCATTGCCAGGTCTCGGCAGGCCCCAGTCTCGAAAAGTATGAGTTCACCGCCTCCTACTGGTGCCGCTCCCCGCAGTTCGGATAGCATCTCCTTCTCAGTCCCGGTGAATCCCGATGAGTCAGAAAATCGTCTGATAGTCAATCTTCCCTCGTGGAGCAGAATCAGGGGTATACAGCTGATCACCGATGGAGACCTGACTGGTCTTGCGGAGATTCAGGTTATGATATATCTTGGTTCACGGTCTGTACCGGTAGCATCAGTAAAACTAGGTGATCTTCTTGATGGGGAAATCAGGCCTCTCAATATCTTCTGTTCAGGGAATGATACGGTTACAATAGTCCTCACCGGTCATGAAAAAACCGACCAAAAGAAAGAAATTAAATTCCAGCTTCTTGGAGATGAAAATCTATCATCTGATGTTGTTTGGATGTAATATTCCGAATATTTTTCTTTTCAGAAATATGTACGCATTCTCTAACCCTGGCAGATTCATATGGATTCAGTAATTATTATGGAGTATGCACTCTCATTGTTCGTCATAATATCAGGGATAATTTCCAGAATGCCATGCCATTAACTATTATACCTCTCCTCATCCAATATCAATTATCATGCGAATCAAAAGTATTTGTATTATTATTTTTATTGGTCTTTTTTTGCTCATATCTGTCTGTTCTGCTGATGAAACTCCAGGGTATAAAATTCTCATAGAGGGAGGAGAGAGCATTCTCATAGAGAATGAAGACGGGAGTATGATCCTGACGATTCAGAATGTAGTCCCGTATGGAGTTATTTTTGATGATCCTGAGTATATTACTCTCCTGGAAACGGTATTACCAGATACGAATACCACCATGAATGCCGGGGTGGTATTGAGTAATCCGGATGGAGACAATACGTCACTTGTTCAGGTTTCAAATCCTGATTATTCTGCTGATACTAAAAATCTTACATTTGCCATTCATCCCCTGGAATTTTATGAGGGGAGTATTCTTGCTGATCTGAAAGAACGGTCAGAAAGTTTGAATCCTGATATCGTCAAAAATGCACATGTCACCAGAATTTTTTTAGAGAAAGGATTGCCAGTTTCTGAAAACTTTGGTGATATTAACCGGTGCATGGATGATTGTGAAAGATATCATGAAAAACCTACCCGGTTTTTTTGTGAGATGAACTGTGCGAAATAACAACCTTAATTGCCGGTTTACTAATATTTTACTCTTATTTTTGTAAAATTTTCACAAAGAGTTCTTCCGGATATCCTTTTTTTTGTAACTATTCAGTCACCTTATTTCAATGCAGGATTGTGAGAGAGGAATGACTGTCCATACATATCCTTACGTTTTATGTATCTGACCATTGATAATATACTTTCATGAAGAGCGAAAGGAAGGACTTGAGTAACAAAAAACTGATAAAAGTTGATGGAAATGCGGGAGAACAGGTCTATGACCGGGTGAGTAAAATATCCCCGTTCACTGCAGATTTTCTGGTGAAATCATTCGAAGATGTATACTCTATTGCTGACATCGACGATAAAACAAGAGAGACTGCGGTAATAGGGGCATTAACCGCTATTGGATATGCTATCCCTCAACTGAAGGTCCATATTCATGCAGGATTAAATGTTGGGTTAAAAAAGAATGAGATCCTGGCAATTATAAATACAATGGTTATTTATGCCGGATTTCCCGCGGTATTAAATGCTATATTTGCAGCACATGAAGTATTTGAAGAGTATGACCAGATTGAATAAAGACATGATCCCTTTCATGCCAAAAACTTACTCTAAAAGAGAGAATAGTGATGAACGCTACATGTTCTCAAATTTTTTTTGTATCCCCTTCTTCTCGAAAAAAAAATGATGAATATTCAATCCCCGGATACATTCGACAAAACCCACGGGGAAACATAAGTTCCCCGATGATAACCTGTTATGTAAATTGTCATAATGATTAAAAATAACATCAGTACATGCAAGCCTCTACCAGCGGTTCCGATGATGAGTGGTTTGAGAACGAATCCTTCTGGGAAGACTTCTATTCGGTATTGTTTCCAGAAGAACTGTTTGAACAGGCGGAGGAAGAGATAGAGAAGATATTGGATCTCATTGATCACCCGGTGAGTTCGGTCCTTGATCTCTGCTGCGGTCCGGGACGGTTTGCAGGTCTGCTTGCCAGAGAGGGATATCAGGTAACCGGTGTCGACAGGACACCATATCTCCTTGAGATAGCGAAGAGAGAGTATTCTGATGCAGGAGAAGTGGAATGGGTTCTTTCCGATATGAGGGAGTTTGTCCGGAAGGAATCATATGATCTGGTCTTAAACCTCTACACCTCTTTTGGATATTTCAAGGATCCTGCAGAGGATCTCCTGGTTCTGAAAAATATCGCCCAAGGTCTCCGGCCAGGGGGGTCATTTGTTATTGAGGTGATGGGAAAAGAGGTGATGGCCAAGGACTTTGAACCGATTACTGCGTCAAAGACTGAAGACGGACTATTTGTCCAGGCTCATGAGATCCTGGAGAACTGGAACAGGATTAGAACGGAATGGACCCTTATCAAAGAAGGGAATGTCAAAACCTTTACGTTTGAACACAGCCTCTATGCGGCCAGTGATCTTATCAGACTCTGTGAATTGGCTGGTTTTTCAGATATCAGGGTATTTGGCGATTTTGACGGGATTCCCTATGATCAATCTGCATCACTGCTGGTACTCACCGGGAGAAAGAGATAATCCCGATCATATCCGGAGTCTACAGGTTTGGTGGTGAGAAAAACATACCCCTCTCTCATCTTGGAAGTGGCTGGCATCCTGATTACTGGCATCATTCAATTTTCAGTTTAAAGCCTGAAATGAGGCAAATGTCGGCGATATTGACCGTTTTAAGATCTTCTCATAGCCGGCCGGTATTGTGTTATCATGGAAAAGTCGATACTTTATATAGCTATGATCCAGAACCTGATAGCGGCCTTTGAGTGAATTGTTTTCCGTTCGATTTTTTTGATTTAGAGCGATATTTGCTTTTCTTTACTTAGGCCTTATCCGGATAATATAAATATCGATAATTTAAGGTCCAAAAAGAAAAATAGCCATTATTTAGATCAACATGAGAATGAGAAAATGGATATACGAGTATTCATGAAACGAATGTTCACTCCTCAAAATAATCCATATCAATCCTTTTCACAATATACCGCGATTCCTCTGATACTCCTACATTATGATCTATCATAAGTTCAGCTAACGTCTCTCCATCAATCAACACCACTTTCTGTTCAATTCGCTGGACGTATTCCTGGGCTTCCCTGGAGAAACGGGAAGTGGTAATAAAAACTCCTTTTCGGGCCCGGTTCCCTGCAAGACTGCCAACAAACGCCTGTATATCAGGTCTTCCAACCGTATTCTGCCATCTTTTTGCTTGAATACATACGGTATCCAACCCCAGTTTGTCTTCTTTTATAATCCCATCAATCCCATCATCACCAGTCTTTCCAACCCTCTCCCCAGCTTCACTCCGTGATCCTCCATATCCCATGGAGACCAGAAGATCAACGACCAATCGCTCAAAAAATTCCGGTGAACTACTCATAACC
>CAYWHV010000115.1:4636-7418 GCA_964458045.1 uncultured Methanospirillum sp. | reverse complement strand
GCTTCTTTTTTGGTCATCCCTAGATCATCACTCTCCCCTGTCTGTCCAGATCATAATACGATCTCCCGTCTGTGCCCATAATCTCCATCATCTTCCCTGACCCATTCACCGATAGCATGGGGACAGAGAACCCGTTCAGCACCAGATAACATCTCCAGTGGGGATGATACCAATCGCCCCGATACCATCCCTGATGACCTCTATCATCCCGCCGTCACCCGGATAAAGCGGGCCGACTTTTTCATACCGAACAGCCGGTGCATTTCCTTCGGATATCACGACAAACGGCATCAGATAACCCCTCTGCCAAGAAGCGTCTCCCGCTCATTACAGGTCTGAGAGATTCCGGTCTTTGTCTCAAAATCCCACCAGGCTATTCCCTGTAATGTGCAGACATGACTCTTGTCATCATCCTGTTCGAAGGAGGCATCAGTTTAAGAATCCAGGAGATTATTGGGGCAATCGGGTGCAGCCTTCCTCTCAATCCTTACTTTTCTGATGACTTCGATCCTTTCTGCCGGAATCTCTTGATGGTTATCAGAGAAGACCGGATGACGTCCCTGATATTTGAGCAAAAATACCTGATCCTTGTTCCTTGTTCCTTTATTTATCCGATTGTTTTTCTTTTTCTTCTGATCCTCCATTTATACAATTCATGACTGAAAAAGAGCAGGATCGGGAAGGGTACTAACAAGGCCAGGAAGGGGAGCGGAACTGATGCAGTATTAAAGATAGTCTGAACAACAGGGACGGTAAGGAGTGCGAATATCCAGATGATTTCTATTACAATCGCCACAATCAGAAGTTTATTGGTAAATAACCCACGGCTGAATGCTGAGTACTCCCAGGACCGAAGAGTCCAGACATTCATCAACTGACAGGTAATGGCACCAAGGAGAGTCATGGTCATTGCCTGGTAATGAAGCGGCGTATTCGCAATCGAGAGATCTCCGTACTGCCATCCGGAAAGGAATAAAAATCCGAGAAACGCTACCATTGCTGCAGCTCCTTCAATTATTCCGAGGAAGAAATACCCCCTTTTAAACACTTCTGCATCAAGTATTCGTTCATGTTTTCCGACAGGTGGCCGATCCATGATATCCTTTTCTGGTTTTTCACTTCCAAGGGCAAGACCGGGGAGCATATCAGATCCCAGATCAATCGTCAGAATCTGGATGACTGATAGGGGAAGAGGAATCCGGAGAAAGAACTGGAGGATATATGGGACGATCTCAGGGATGTTCGAGGATAAAATATACGTGACAAATTTTTTAATGTTGAAATAAACGGTTCTTCCTTCTTCAATCGCTGCAACAATGGATGCAAAGTTATCATCAAGAAGGATCATATCTGATGCTTCCCGTGCAACCTCGGTCCCTTTTATCCCCATTGAAATCCCGATATCCGCCCGCCTTAGAGCCGGAGCATCATTCACTCCATCCCCGGTCATGGCTATCACTTCCCCATTGGTCTGGAGCAACGTCGCAATACGAAGTTTCTGTTCAGACCGCATCCGGGCAAAAAGAACGCTTTTCGAGGTCAGGATCTTACGAAGCTGGTCATCAGGGATAGACGGCAATTCTGCCCCGTTCAGGACGGTATCTACAGTCAGACCTATCTTTTCTGCAATCGCTTTCGCCGTGTTTGGATTATCCCCGGTGAGCATCATGACCCTGATGCCTGCTTTTTTACAGGTGGCAATTGCTTCAAATACCTCAGCCCTTGGAAGATCCATGATGGCCACCAGACCGAGCATGATGAGATCCTCTTCCGATTCCCCTTCCCGATACCCTATTGCAAGAACACGATAGGCTTTCTTTTCAAATATTGCAGATTGCTCGAGAAAATTCTTTTTTTGAGCCTCGTCAAATAGAACCACTTCTCCGGTGTGGTCAAGATACCGGGTTGATAACGGAAGAAGAACTTCAACGGCTCCTTTCGAAAAGAGGAAGGTTTTTCCCTCATATCTCCAGACCGAAGACATCATCTTTCGTTCACTGGTAAAAGGGTATTCGGTTACTTTCTCATATCGGCTGATATCAATATTCTTCTTTTTTGCTGCGGCAACAAGTGCAAGTTCCGTTGGATCTCCAAATGTCTCCCTCCCGGAGATCTGTGCTCGTGAGTTCAGAAGCCCTGAGGTTAACAGCCAGGTAAGACGATTGTCTGACGTTTCATTCTGAGTTCGGATATCAAACGTTCCCTCCTGGAAATACCCCTCTCCCGAAACCGTGATCTCCTCCCCGCCGGTCAGATAAATCTCCCGTATGGTCATCTCATTTCGGGTGAGTGTGCCGGTTTTATCTGTGCATATGACGGTTGCACTCCCAAGGGTCTGGGCTGAATCAAGGTTTTTAATTAAGGCGTTTCGTTTCGCCATATTCTGACTGGCAAGGGATAATGACAGGGTAATGGTAGGAAGCATCCCCTCTGGAACATTGGCCACAATAAGAGAGAGAGCAAATATTGCAGCCATTAAGAGGCCTTTGCCAGAGAGAATTCCGAGGATCAGAAAAACAACACCCATCAAAAGGGCTGCAATCGTCAGGATATGAGTGATGCGAATGATCTCTTTTTGCATCGGTGTCTGTCTTTTCTGGATGGTGCGGGTTAGAACTGCTATCTTTCCAAACTCGGTATTTTTCCCTATAGATGTAACAACTGTTTCAGCATTCCCTGCGGTAACAGTCGTACCGGCAAAAACACCATTGCGTGACTCAAGAGGTATCGTGACAGGAAAAGGAGTACTCACCCGCTGGACCGGACGGGATTCACCGGTCAG
>CAYWHV010000115.1:0-4536 GCA_964458045.1 uncultured Methanospirillum sp. | reverse complement strand
GAGCCAAGAATATCATATCCCTCTCCCGGAGAGTACGTATTTGCAATAAAGGACAGAACTGCAGCAACTTCGAGAAGTATGGCAAAGAACTGGAAGTACTGAAGGAGATATTCTTTCGCATAGTTTTTTTTCAGCCGTTGTTCTAATTCATTCAGCCCATTTCTTTCTCTTCGGGCAGAGACCTCAGATGCAGTCAGACCCTCATATGATGAGTTCATCTTACGAAGAAGTTCATCAGGGGAGAGAGCATAGATATTCATATCCGGATAATAGAACATTATCCTGATAGGATAAATAGGCATACCGTGACTGGAGAACTCACATGAACCTCTTCAACCGATTTATACCGTCAGAAACTCCGAATTCGGAGAGTAAGCAGTTTGGGATGCTGACAGGGGTGTATGTTCCTACATTGCTGACAATCATCGGCGTGATCATGTACCTCCGGCTTGGATGGGTTGTCGGGAGTGTCGGACTGGCCGGAGCCTGGCTGATTATTATTCTGGCTTTTTTAATCACTACCACTACCGCCCTTTCCATGGCATCGATCATCAGTAATATCAGGATCGGTTCAGGGGGTGCATTCTCAATCATCACCCGGTCTCTGGGCATTGAGATCGGGGGGAGTATTGGTGTCCCGTTTTACCTGTCCATGACATTGTCGGTTGTCATGTACATCTTTGGTTTCCGGGAAGGACTTGTGCTGCTTTTTCCTAACCTTTCCTCAATCCTTGTTGATCTCATCGTTTTTGGTGCAGTCTTTGGGATCATTCTGCTGAGTACTGATATTGCCTTCCGGCTCCAGTATCTTATCCTTGCAGTCATTATCGTTTCCATCCTGGTTATTATCGGATCAGGCATGTCTGCTCCTCCATCATTTGAGTTCACATCAATACCGCTTGGGAACTCGTTCTGGGTAGTCTTTGCAGTGTTTTTCCCTGCTGCCACCGGTATCATGGCAGGAGCAAATATGTCTGGGGAACTGGAAAATCCCAGAAAAAGTATCCCGGTCGGGACGCTCGCTGCCATCGGTACCTCACTTGTTGTCTACCTTGGGATTTCGTACTGGCTGGCCGGAGCGGCAACGCCTGATGAACTGGTGAATAATTACACCATCATGTTTGATCTGGCCCTTTTTCAGTGGGTAGCACTTGCCGGGCTGCTTGCAGCAACATTCTCATCAGCTCTCAATTCAGTCATCGGGGCATCCCGGATTTTGCAGGCGATGGCAGATCATGCAATAATGCCCTATAATTCATGGTTTGCATTCCGTGGAGCCAATGGGATTCCAAGAAATGCAATCATATGTACAGCCATTATTGCGTTTGCGGCCCTGATGCTTCGGGATCTGAATACCATAGCACCCCTTATCACGATGTTCTTTTTAATAACCTATGCTACGATAAACATCGTAATATTGGTGGAGCAAAAACTCAATCTGGTAAGTTTTCGCCCATTACTAAAAATTCCAATATTTGTCCCTCTTATCGGAGCTACCGGGACGCTTTTTATCATGTTCGTCATCAACCCGGCTTTCAGTCTTATTGCAATCATTATGATAATGCTCCTGTATAATCTTCTGATGTCTCGTCATATTCATTCAACCGAACCGGAAGGTGATGTCAGAAGCAGTCTTTTTGTGTCACTTGCAGAATGGGCAGCAAAGAGATCCATGACCCTTCCCCGTTCACATGGACGGGCCTGGAGACCAAATATACTCATACCAGCTGACAATCCCCAGGAGATTCGGGGGGTTTCAGAATTTTTACGCGACATTACCTTTCCGAACGGGTCGGTCAGTATCCTCGGAATAAAACTGAAGGATAATGAACAATGGCTTGAAAGTGCTCTGATCCCACTTGTTGACGATTTTCGCCATGAAGGGATTTATTCGACCTGGACAATGGTCACATCAGATACCTTTCATGAAAGTGTCCTCATGAGCATTCAGGCCATGAAAAGTGGTTTTTTCGGTCCGAATACCTTGTTTTTAAGAAGGCCGCTTACCAAAGAACAGAGGCAGGAGATTATTTCTATCCTATCTGATACATCATCAGAGGGACTTGGTGTTATTCTCTACATCAGTCATCCACGGTCAGGACTTGGGAGAAGGCGGATTATTCAGCTTTTTATTCAGGATGAATTTACCAAATGGAGGACCGGCTTGAAAGGAGTGGACTTTGATCTGGCCCTTCTGATTGCATATAAATTAATGTCTAACTGGGAGGCAGAACTCCATCTGATCGTTCAGATTCAGGATAAATCAGATGAAATAGCCACGATCTCCTCAGTCAGAGAACTTCTTGAATATGCCAGAATATCAGTATCTCATATATCAGCGATTACCGGATCATATGAAACATACTTTCAGCATTCAACCGAGGCAGATCTCAATATCTTTTCATTTACCGGTCCAATTGATTTTTCCCAGGTTGAATCAATTGTCCGGGCAAGCAAATCCACATGCCTCTTCTGTCGTGATTCATCTGAAGAGAATATTTTTGCCTAATCCTATTTTAAAAAATGTCACAAAAACTGTTAGAAAGAGGTTTTTTACCTTTTACCATGAAGGAGGGATGATGATACGATATATCCTCCCCTTGAAATATCCGGTGGTTTTATGTTTGCACGTTGAAATGCATCCCAGGCCCGTTTTGTGATTTCTGATTTAAAGATAAATTCATGCCTGAGATCATTGACATATGCTTTGGCGGTTATCTTTCGAAACAGGGGTAAATTCTCAACAAGTATGGTGTATGGCCGTGTTTCGGATACATAAATATACCGGGATGTAATGAGTGTTTCTGATAGTAAACGGATTGCTTCCTGAAGATCTGAGTCATAGGAGATATACAGGTCAGTAATGACCATCATCTCTGATGCCCCGGCATTTGCACTTGAGACTGAATTGGTAATAGCAGAATAATTTGGAATAGAGACCCTGCTGTCTCCAGGAGTGATGATAACAGTCTGGATGAGTCCGATATCCACGACCTCCCCATAATCATTCCCGATTTGAATCTTATCTCCGATCTGGTAGGGTTTTTCAATGATAATAATAAAGCCTGCAACAATATCGGCAACCAGATCCTTTAATCCAAATCCAATCCCGGCGCCCACAAGCCCGGAGAGAACGGCAAATTCGGCAAATCCCAGATGAAGAAGAGGAGAGACGATAAGATACAATGCCATGATATAGAGGATGATCTTTAAAACCGGGATGACCATTGCCAGAATATGCCGTTTTGTTCCCAGCTGCTCGGAGAGGATCTTTAACCCCAGGTCCAATGCCCAGACCACGATATAGGTGATGACGAGTATTCCAATACTCTGGATGATCCAAAAGGGATTGAAGATGATATCAGTAAGATGGGGGGTCTGAATTATTTCAGGTTTTAATGCTGAAATATTGGTAATGTTCGATACAATTTCTGTCGCATTGGACATTTACCACACCATCCGTATCTTCTTGAGTTCCGCTGTTATACCGGTAAGTGCGAGTGACGTGATGTACACAAGCCCTTCTTTTATCCGAATAAGATTCTTATCATGAAGCTGGGCAAGAATATAATTCAGGTTTATATCAGGGGGCGTTACTGATCGCAGATCATCAATTGTCACCATTTCTAATGAGAGGATGAGGGAGAGGACATAGGCAGTATCCGGATCAAATGAGCCATTATTGACCGGTGACGTAAAGGCACTCATTCTTATCTCCCATGCATCAAGTGATCGCTCCCAGATTCGTTTCGCTATCCCGGGATTTCCATTTGATACCTGGGCTAACCGCTGGAAAATAAGTTCATCAGGTTCAACCTCATGACTTTTGCCTCGAAGAAGGCCCCAGATTAACTTGTATCTGATTCGAAAGGTCGGTATTACTACCTCATCCAGGAAAAAAGGGATTTGGATCTTCTTATGTTTTTTTATCAGAATCAGCCGCCGGGAAACAGGCCTGTCAATTACATAAAAGACTGAGCTTTCATAATCGGAGAGGATGTACTCTTTTAACTTCTCATAGTTTTTTGGGCCCAGAATGATCTGGACAGGAAATATGACATGTATCTTTTGCACTGCAGCAAGATACCGCCAGCTATGAATGTTCCAGGTTGTAACCCAGATCCGTTTACTTTGTAATATCATCTCGATGAACGTATGGAGGACTAAAAACCCGTCTATCTTCCTCTGAGCCAGGAAATGGCAGTTTTCGATGATATATATCTCTGATTCCGGAAGATCTCTGAAGATGGAGAGATCATCAACAAATGAATCTAATGTTATCCGGGTAAACCTTCCCGGGTACGCACATTCAATTTGAGTTGCAAGATCCTGTTTTCCTGCCAGAAATTCGGATATTATTGCGATATGAGCAGATTTTCCAGAGAGACCACCCTCTATTGCCTGGAGCAGAGTTTCGATCTCATTTTTCCAAAGGCAATGAGTAGAGGGAAGACAGGTCAGGGGACTATCATATTCCATTATTCATATGATAATATAATGCTCAGGGTTATCTTTTTATCCGTGAAAAGAAGGGAC
>CAYWHV010000114.1:5101-7451 GCA_964458045.1 uncultured Methanospirillum sp. | reverse complement strand
TTCATATGATAATATAATGCTCAGGGTTATCTTTTTATCCGTGAAAAGAAGGGACGAGAAATAAGAGAGATATTTTGAGTATTTCAATCTTACGCACGTCAAATCATATCTTTTTTAAATACAAAAATCTATACCGTACTATTTCTGAGAGATCCTATGGTACATGTGAACAGATTTATGGAATGGTTTGACAATGCGACCATTGGTCGGAAAATTACCCTGATTTGTGTGTGTCTGGTAATTATCCCGACTCTGGTTCTTGGCTTTATCGCATATAGCAGTGCCGAAGCGGCGATAAAAGACAATATCAGGATAAACCTTGAAACACAGAGTACAGACCTGCTCGAGGAGACAGAGACGGTATATGGGCTTACCCAGGGCAAGGTTACGAGCGATCTGAATGTCCTTAAAAAACTGTTTTATGCGAAGGGCAGTCCGGAGATTGTGGGGAGTAATCTGGTCCTTGGCTCCTCGTACAAAGTCAATGACAATCACGAGATCGTGGATGAGGTACAGGGTCTTTTAGGTGGAGCGGCTACGGTATTTCAGAAGAAAGGAGACCAGGCAATTCGGATCTCCACGAATGTTATCGGAGAAGACGGGAAGCGTGCGGTGGGAACCCCGGTATCCGATGCGGTCTACGATGCCGTCATCAATAAAGGCCAGACCTATTATGGCACGGCAACCGTCGTAGGCAGGAAATACATCACTGCATATGAGCCGATAAAAAACCAGGCAAATGACATCATCGGTATTCTCTTTGTCGGAGTAGAAGAGGAGTCCACCATTGGTCTCCTGCAGGACCAGATTAAGGCAAAGAAGATCGGAGAACACGGGTATGTCTTTGTCCTTGACAGCACCGGTCAGGCACTGATCCATCCGACCAGGGAAGGACAGAATGATTCAGATCTGCCGTTCATCAAGGAGATTATCACGAAGAAGGAGGGAATGCTTGAATACACCTATAACGGCGTTCCAAAGATTGCATCATTCTCATACTACGAACCTTTTGACTGGATAATTGTTGCAAATGCAGATTTGGGAGACTTTTCAGGACCGATTGATGCCATCCGTAACACAATAATTATTGTAGTCATTCTTGGTATTATCGGTGGATTTATCGTTGCAACGCTCTTTGGACGAACCATTTCCACACGGATGGATGAACTGGTCACCCTGGCACATCAGGTCCGTGACGGAAACCTGGTCAGTCAGACAGACAGGGTTTATTCTAAAGATGAGATCGGCATCCTCTCCCAGGCCTTTTCAGATGTCGTGCAGACGTTTCAGCAGTTCAGGGATGAGATTCGGACATTAAGCACGGCTGCTGCATCCGGAGATCTGAAAACCAGAGGGGATAGCAGGAAATTCAAGGGCGATTATGCTCTCATCATCGAGGGAGTCAATGAGACCGTGGATGCGATGGCAGTGCCCCTGAATGAAGCCATGACCCTGTCCAAGCGGTACGCATCCGGAGACTTTACGGCACGGATGAACCCGGACCTGAAACTGAAAGGGGAGTTTGTGACATTCCGTGATGCCCTTGATACGATTGGAAAAGACATATCACAGGCACTTTCAGCGGTTCAACTCCAGATGAAGGAACTGACCGCAGAGATGATCGAGGTCAGTGCCCGGGTGGATGAGGTCAATGCTGAGACCAATACCGCTCACAAGAGTATTGAGGATGTGTCAGAGGGAGTCGGACAGGTTGCTTCCATCGCCTCTGCAGTAAATGACCTGGCAGACAAGAGTGGAACAGCAACTCAGCAGATCCTGACCGCCATGCATGATCTTGCAACCACGGTTTCATCAGTTGCGGCAAAGATGGAGCATGTATCTGTGCTTACCAACATGGCTGCAGAACTTTCTGAGAAGGGAAAGGAAGCAGCAGGCCTTGCTGAGAAGGGGATGCACGGGATCATGAATTCATCATCTGAAATTGATGAGATGAACCAGCAGATCAGTGGTCAGATGCAGGAGATCAACAGAATTGTCGATATCATCAGTTCCATTGCCGAAGAGACAAACCTGCTTGCCCTCAATGCAGCAATCGAAGCTGCACGTGCAGGAGAAGCGGGGCTTGGCTTTGCCGTCGTTGCAGCAGAAGTCAAAGAGCTGGCAAATGAATCACAAAAGTCTGCTGAGAATATCGCACTCATCATCTCCGACCTGCAGAAGAAATCAGGGGCCATGGCAAAGGCAGTCCAGAACTCGATGGTCGAGGTGAAGAGCGGTAACAACGCCGTTGATGAAACCCTGGCCGTCTTTAATGAAATTGTTGACTCTATCGCAACGATTAACTCGAATATGAGTGAGGTTGCCGCAGCAAGTGAAGAGCAGGCCGCAT
>CAYWHV010000114.1:0-5001 GCA_964458045.1 uncultured Methanospirillum sp. | reverse complement strand
ATTTATAACGATACAACCTATTCTCATACATTACAGGGGGTACCATATGGGAACGGATTCAGGTTCTGAAAAGGAGCGATTTCTTTACTCTTCTCAGCAGCATGATGCATTTAAAACAGCATTATTGTCTACAAACCGGGGAGAGGCACTAAAAATTATCGCGGATTCATGTTCCCATCTGTCCCCTCTTGTCTGTATTGAATCCCTCATCATTCCGGTTCTTGAAGAGATTGGGAGAAAATGGGAGACCGGAGAAGTAGCACTCTCCCAGGTGTATATGAGCGGGAGATATTGTGAAGAGATCGTCGATGCCATGCTCCCACCCGGTCATCCGGATAGAAAAAATCAGCCAAAGATGGCTATCGGGGTTCTTGAAGATCACCATACCCTTGGGAAACGAATCCTGATTTCAATCATCCGTGCAGCGGGCTATGAGATCCTCGATTATGGAGCAGGGATAACGGCTCATACCATGGTGGACAATGTCATCCGTGATCAGATAAAAGTCCTCCTTATCTCCACCCTCATGCTCCCCGCTGCTTTGAAGATTAAAGACGTAACCTCGCAGATCAGGGAGAAAAAACAGGATACCAGGATCATTGTCGGTGGTGCACCGTTTCGGTTTGATAAAACCCTCTATACCGAGGTTGGTGCTGATGCAATGGGCTATAGTGCATCAGATACTCTCAAAATTATCCAGAATATGATGGGAGAGATGATGCCATGACATCAGAAATGACCCCCATGCAGCGGGTTCTTACAACACTTGACTTTAAAGAACCTGACCGGGTTCCCTTTTTCCTCATGACTACCATGCACGGGGCAAAAGAACTCGGGATGTCTATCCGGGAATACTACTCTTCTGCAGAGCATGTCATCAAAGGCCAGATTATCCTCCAGCAGAAGTATGATTCCGACTGCTATGTCCCGTTTTTGTATGCTGCAGCGGAGACAGAGGCTTTCGGCGGTGATGTGATCTTTTCTGATGACGGACCACCAAATGCAGGAAAGCCGGTTATAAGATCCCCGGATGATATCAAAGACCTGAAGGTTCCAAAGATCAGTGATTCTCCCAGTCTTTTAAAGGTGCTTGAGATAATCAAAGGCCTGAAAGTACATGCAGGTGATACCATCCCCATCATCGGAGTCATTATCGCACCATTCTCTCTTCCGGTCATGCAGATGGGATTTGAAGCATATCTGGATCTGATGTATGAAAAGCCGGTTCACTTCTGGAAACTTATGGAAACAAACATCAAATTCGGTATCTCGTGGGCCAACAGCCAGCTCGATGCCGGAGCTACGGCTATCTGTTACTTTGATCCGATATCATCTCCGACCTGCATCCCGCCGGAGATGTACAGGAAAACCGGCCATATCGTTGCGGAGAGAACCATTTCGCAGATTAACGCCCCGACTGCTATTCATTTTGCATCAGGCCTCTGCCTTCCGATCATCGAGGACGTGGTGACGACCGGTACACTCATGGTCGGAGTCAGCACGGATGAGGATATTGGTGAGGTTAAAAAAGCCTGCAACGGAAGACTCCGGGTATTCGGCAACCTCAATGGCATTGAAATGAGAAACTGGACTCCTGATGAAGCAGAAGCAGCAGTAAAAGAGGCCATACAAAAAGCAGGTCCAGGCGGAGGATTTATCTTATCCGATAATCATGGAGAGATACCCTTCCAGGTCCCGGACGACGTTCTCTTCTCGCTGTCTGCAGCAGTGAAAAAATGGGGACGATACCCCCTTGACTGGATCAGACAATAATGGAATTGTTCGGGCTGCTATATTGTGAAAGTCTCCAAAAAGAGATAGAGGAGTCACTTTCAAAAGAGGATTTTCCTCTCCTTATTTCGCAGCCCTTTACCCGGCATTGTACGCACAAGGGAAAGACTTATGATCCGGTGAAAGAACCCCTGCAGAGACTTCTCCAGGAGTGCAACCGGATCATCATCCTCGGGTGTGGGTGTATGCATAAACTCTCCCTTCCCGAGCTCCCGGATGAGGTTGAGGTGGTAACTCCTGACCTTTTTCGGGATATTCTGCTTCCTGAATCACTGGTTGACGAAAAACGTCAACAAGGGGCATATTGCATGGCCCCTGACAATCTTCTGCATCATGCACAATTTTTTCAATGCCAGGGTTTTGATGATACGACCGTCGGAGAGTTTTTCTCTGAATCTGTCCGGTCAGTTCTCCTTGCGGATACCTTAACCACTGATATTTCGGATGAGTTTATCCAGGAGTTTTCCCGTCGCCATCAGGTGCCGGTCACCGTTATCCCGGTCGGTACTACACCCATCAGGCAGTATCTGAAGGGTGAATATCTTGGATGGCTCGTCGACAGGGAGAGGGATGAGTATAAGAAAACCCTTGCTGAAGCACATAAAAAGACTGCTGATTATGTCATGATGGTGGATCTGCTGGGCGGTATCACCATGGCAAAACAGGAACATGAGGTTATCAGAATCATTTTTGACCTCTTTTCCTTGTTGTTCTCTCCACGGGAGATCAATTTTCTCCCGGTGACGGATGGCAGAACCGGGACATGTATCAGTCATACCGGACAGTCAGTACAGATAAATGATGAAATATCCAGGTTTCTTTCAGGTCATGATGATTATTCACTGACCAGAACTGGGGAAGGATTCTGCCTTCGTATTCGTCGTGATAACTCCACTCTTGGTATTTTGTACCTTGAAGGATTAGCAATGCCTGAATACCTTCAGAATTACCTGGATCCGGGTCTGTTTATTGCCAGAGTGTGTGGTCTTGCTATCACGAATGCCCGTATATATGAGCAACTCAACGATAGTATTGAGGCACTCAATAATGAGATCGCAAAACGAAAAACGATAGAACTGGCATTACGGGAGAGTGAGGAACATTACCGGTCACTCTTTGAAAATATGCTTGAAGGGTTTGCATATTGCCAGATTTTGTATGATGCAGATAACTACCCGACAGACTGGATTTATCTGAATGTGAATGAGTCATTCGATCGTCTTACCGGACTTACAGGAGTCAAAGGAAAACGTGCAACAGAGGTTTTTCCTGGAATTCGGGAACGTTCACCAGAGTTATTTGAGATATACAGCCGGGTCGCCCTGACAGGAATTCCAGAGACATTTGAGACATTTTTTTCTCACCTGAATATCTGGCTTCGGATATCGGTATACCAGCCCAAAGAAGAGCATTTTGTCGCAGTATTTGAGAATATTACCGATAGGAAACGGGCTGAAGAGGAACTGAAAAAATTGGTCAGGGATACAGAGACCATTCTTGAGAATGTTCCGTCAATGATCCTGTTTAAAGATACCCAAAACCGGTACATCAAAGTAAACCCGGCAGCGGCAAAGATGATAGGAAAACCGGTTCATGAGATGGAGGGAAAAACCTATTCTGAGCTATTTCCATACCGTGCAGATGATTATGCAAACAATGATCTCATGGTTATCCAGTCAAAGGAACCAAAACTTGGAATACTAGAGGATATCATCACTCCCCGGGGAGACCACCGGTGGGTGCTGACTGATACGGTCCCGATGAAAGATGACAATGATGAGGTTATCGGATTGCTTGTTGTCAGTACTGATATTACCGAAACAAAACGTGCCAAGGATGCGGTCAGTCATGCAAATCATAAACTAAAGCTCTTATCAGGAATAACACGGCATGATATCGGGAATGAACTCCAGATATTATTCGGATACCTGGAACTAGCAGAAATGGAAAGTATGTCAAAAGAGGTTTTGGAATACTTTACATATATCAATGAGGCGGCCCATCATATCGAGCGGCAGATTGCGTTCACCCGTGATTACCAGGATATCGGAGTCAATACACCGGTATGGCAGGAAGTGGGAGAGATAATCCGCCAGGCACTGCAGTCCATTCAGATATCTCCAATTCAGGTTGATATAGACATATCAGGGATTGAGATCTATGCAGATCCTCTTATTGTTAAAGTGTTTTTCAATCTGATGGATAATGCCAGGAGGTATGGTGAGAAGATCACCAGGATCCGGTTTTCTGGACAAACCAGGGGTAAGGAGTATGTCATCATTTGTGAAGATGACGGAGTTGGAATTCCGGAAGAGTATAAATTGAAAATTTTCAAACGGGAGTATTTTAAGCATACCGGATTTGGGCTGAATCTCTCCAGGGAGATTTTGGACATAACAGGTATCACCATAGCAGAGATCGGCACTCCGGGTATTGGGGCAAGGTTTGAGATGAATGTACCGGAAGCAACATGGCGGTTTTGCAAGAAACAGGGATAATATCATTAATATCCCTCCTTATTAGACCAATCCAATGAATATATCTGTATAAAAAATAAATTACACATACTGACAGATCATGCCTTCGTTATTATCCCAATCTCATTCCGATACCCTTACCCTCCTGATTATTGACGACGAGGAGGATGTCCTGAATGCAACAAAAGATTACCTCTCGTTTACATTCCCCTTTATAATCGATACTGCAGGCTCCGGAGAGGAGGCACTTACAAAAATTGCCGACACCAGATATGACGCAGTCATTTCAGATTATGAAATGGAGGATATGAGCGGGATTGACCTGCTTAAACGTATCAGGGCAAGGGGGGATGATATTCCGTTTATCATATTCACCGGACGGGGCCGTGAAGAAGTCGTCATCGCCGCTTTTGAAAACGGTGCAGACGGGTATGTCATGAAGGGAGGTGAGATAAAGTCCCAGTTTGCTGATCTTGCCCAGAAAATAACCACCATTGTTCAGAAAAGGCGGATGGAAGTTACCCTTCATGAGATAGAGGATCAGTTCAGGGATATATACATAAACTCTCCGATAGCCATAGAGCTCTATGATCAGGATGGTGTACTGCTGGACATCAACCCTGCCTGCTGTGAGTTGTTCGGAGTGCATTCATCAGACGCCGTACGTGGCTTTTCCCTTTTTAGCGACCCACACATACCAAAAGAGAGCCTTGAGAAGTTAAAAACAGGAGAA
>CAYWHV010000113.1:0-7463 GCA_964458045.1 uncultured Methanospirillum sp. | reverse complement strand
AGGCACCGGTTCCGAGAATGGCGGTTGAGAATCCCAGGATAAGAACTATCCAGGTACGACGGAATGTACCGAACGGAGTTTTTCCAAGCGTTATCATCTGGATTGAGACCAGGACAAGAAGTAACCCAAAGGTGCTGTCCGGGCTATAGGGGAGCTCTCCGGCCTGAATCAGGAACATGAGCAATCCGAAGAGGAGCATGAAAATGCCAAAGACGACCAGAATAACTGATCCAAGGGTCAAATCACATGGGCTGTCCAGCACCGGACCTTTCAGGTTTTTCAGGGTATTGATTGGGATGAGGCTAACTCCTGTATGTTCGTTTTGTTATTCGAGAGACATAGTTTTGTGAATGGATGGTATTATCCATTGCCGTCTTCATGAGCGGGAGACCACAATGCGCAAAATAGGGGGAGATTTCAATTCAGATGAAAGCCGATGCCATAATGTTTCTGTAAGAAAACCAGAGTTTTTTCTGATTCAGCCCATCGTTTATCGAGATTGGTTATGATACTATCGATATCCTGAACACATGCGGTAACAGACTCTTCAATCTCTGGTGCATGCATCTCAACCAGGGTGGATATTACCGTGAGCGGATTTCTGATCTTATCATTTAACAAGGCCAGTTCTACAAGATTGTGTTCTAATTGGAGGAGAAGACTTTTTCGTTCTTCCTCCAGGTTTTTCTGATGTGTGATATCAATGGCGATCCCGATCGTCCCGGTTATGGTATCAGATACATCTCGGAGCGGAGAGGCGAACAGAACAAACCTCCGGTTTTGATACGACCCTTCCACGGTTGAGACCTCCCCGGAAAGGGCCAGGTAATGAGCATTTAGTAAGGCGGTATCGGCCTGATGAAAGACCTCCTCTATTTTCACCCCGGCTCTTTCATTGGAACTCAGCCCCAGGTGGATAAGACCTTCTCCATAGATGCTTTTCACCACCATGTTGGCATCAGTCGTCAGCACAATTCCCGGAATATGATCCACAATCATGCGAAGTTTCTTCTCATTTTCAAAAAGAGTATGTTCCTGAATGATGAGTTTTTCATAATTTTGCCTGAGCTCTTCTTCAGCAGAGAGAATCTCTTCATATGCTGCTCCAAGTTCCTCATTTTTTCTCAGGAGTTCATACTCTGCGAGTTTTCTCTCCGTGATATCTGTTACATACACACGGGCAGTCTGATACGCTTTCGTGATATAGATATATTCATAATACGATCTCCCGGAGATTGAGACTTCACGATAAAAGGAAGTCTCTGTCCCGTTTCTGACGGCAGAGAGAATCTCATCAAGATCACCGGGAATGAAGAGAGAGATATCCATAGCATCGGTAAGTTTTCGAATAACCGAAGTTGTCGCTGTATTATGAAAGGTAATGATACCTTCCCCATTCATCTCGAAGATTGGATTTGGATTTAATTCGATAAAGGATGCAAGTGACCATATCTTCTCTTCATATGCAACAATATCTGTAATATCCAGGGGTATGGTAAGCATGTATGATCGGTGATTGATGGTGACCATGACTCCGGAGAAAAGAATATCTTTAACTTTCTTATCCTTCCCTCTCATCTTAACGGGAACCAGACTGAATGACCCATCTTTTTTCATCAGGTCAACGATGTTTTGTCTCTGATTCAGATCAACCCAAAAATCAAGATCAATGGCACTCTTTCCGATAACCTCCTCCCTGGTATACCCCCAGTGATCGGTGAAGTGCTTATTTACTTCAAAGAAATGGCCGGTGATAAGATCACTGATGGCAATGCCTTCCGGTATGAGATTGAAAATTGTTTTAAATAATCCCTCTTCATCCTCTGAAGATGCAGGGGTTTGAGCCTCTCCGGGAATATCTGATATAATCCAGATTCTCCCCAGTAACTTTTCAGTTTTATCCAGAAGGGGTTTTGTTTCCAGCCGTTTCTCTCCTGCAAGACTGGAAAATCTTTGAGAGACCTCAAGAAACGGATTGGTCTTGATCCTTTCTACCAGTTCAAGGAATGGCTCAGGTCTGATCTCTTGTTCGATAATGTTCGGCAATAATTCAGTGTACGGCTTATTCAGGAAACTTTCATCAAGTTGGAAAAGATCCCTGCCTGATTGATTAAAAAACAATAAAAAGAAATTTGGATCGGTAATGAGTACCCCATCCGGCATTGCCTCATATCCGGCCAGGAGCAGATCACAGGTATGCGACAATGCAACCATTTTTTAATATACTTCGTTTTTTTGTCAGTTCGTATATCAGTTTCTCTTTTATGCCACGGTAAAGTGCCCCATACCGGAGGTTATCCGTTGAATTGCTGTTGTTGCTTCTGAAATTGCCCGTGATATCTGATCAATTGAGGCGGTTACTTCCTCCGTTGCTGCAGCAGAATCCACCGCTTCTTTTGCCGTCTGCCTGACCATGTTCTCAATCTCATTAACACTTGCGGTTATCTCCTGGACCGTTGCAGCCTGTTCCTCTGATGCGCTTGCTCCTTCTGCGAGTTGTTCATAGATGATATTAATAGCGGCTACAATCTCATTGAACACCCGTAATGTCTCCCCTACTGCCTCATTTCCAGATTTCACTTCATCCAATGATGTCGTCATGGACTCTGAAACGACTTGTGACTTTTTCTGCAGGTTTCCTATGATAGTGGCAATATTTTCTGCTGATTTTTGCGACTCCTGTGCAAGTGATTTGACCTCATCAGCTACTACAGCAAATCCCATACCCGCTTCTCCAGCCCGTGCGGCTTCAATTGCCGCATTCAGTGCAAGAAGACCGGTCTGCTCTGAAATCCCGGTGATAATGCCGACTATCTTTCCTATCTCTTCCATCTGGTTATTGATGTCCTGTATATTGCTCCCTGTATCTTCAAATGAGACCATGATTCCATTCATACCCTGCTCTGCCTGCCCTGCAAGTTTCAGACCTTTTTCAGATAACTGCACGGTCTGCATTGCTTTTCCGGATGCTTCCTCTGCAGAGGTCGCAACAGCTCCGACTGCTTTTGAGAGATCGTCCATGGCCGAGAGGACCTGGGTAATACTCCTGCTGCTCCGCTCTGCAAGTCCACTTACCGAGGAGGAGTTCTGTGCAAGCATAGTGGTTGTACTGGAGACCTCGGTTGCACTGGCATTTGTCTCTTCCATCAACGCCTGTAATGTCTCAACCTCTCCCTTAACGCCGTTGATCGTGTCAGACACACTCATTCCGCTGTTATCCAGAGCAATCTTGAATTTTTCAAAATCACCATTTACCTGTGCCTTCGTATCATACCGGGCGGTAAAATTACCGGTAGCAAATTTATTGACAATATTCATGGCCTCCTGAAGAGGATGAACAAAGGCACTGATAAGATCATTGACACTTTGGACCGTGACGAAAAATTCCCCTTCATGCGCCGAGGTATTGATGGTTGCATTGATATTTCCATTCTTTATCTCGTTAGCAACATTCATTATCGCTGTATTGGCCAGTTTTGATCTCTCAATATTCCGGTTGATTTCATGGGACTGGTTCTCAAGATTTACTGCCATTGAATCGAAGGATGAACCAATGTGGGTGATTTCATCCTGTCCGGTCAGTGCAATACGGTGTGACAGGTTTCCTGCTCCAACCTCACCCATGCCGGTAATAAGCAGATTTATCCTTCGGGTTAGATTGCGGATGATAAGCCAGGAGATGAGCAGAAGAATGACCGCACAAATGATGGTTATAATGACTGTAACCAGGACAATTGACTGATACCCAGCCTGTGCATCCAGATAGTACTGATTGGCACTCTGGGTATTGAGCTCTATGAGCTGAGCTAATCCATCATATGTTTTCTTCCGTGTTGGAACCAGAACTTCAGTTCTCAATTTTGTTGACTCTTCAACTTTCCCGGCGAAATTTAAGTCATTGGTCTGTTGTGCAAGATCGAAATATTCTGTAGACGCCTGTTTGAGATCAGTAAAAATTGTTTTTTCGTCCTCATTCATTGGGATAGATTCATATTTTTCCAGTTTTTCTTTGAATGAGGTTACATAGGGCTTCTGGTTTGCATCCTGGATTGCAACCTTTTTCACCGGGTCAGGCTCCAGGGTGAGCATGTACCCCCCGACTGCAAAGCTCATCATGTCAGAATATGCTTCGAGAGCCAGAACTGAATGGGCATACTTATTCTGATATAACTCACCCAATTGACCGTTTATCTGCTGGGTGCTGAATATGCCGATGCAACCAACTACAATTATCGCTAAAATCCCCACAATAACGAGGATCAATAGTTTTTTACTTATTGTCAGATCGTCTAGTTGAATCATTTACCCTGCCTTACAAAATAGTAAGTCATTCAAAGATAATTATAGATTTCGTACCAAAACCCCTGAAAATGGGTGTTTTATGTATGTGAGACACGTATCGATAGTCAAAAGAGACGAAAAACTAGTTTAAAAATATTTATAAGCCGTTTTAACTTCATATGAAAATGTCTTCACATCTCTTCGTAAAAATTTTTAAGAAAGACTTATGGGGGTGCTCTTTTAGCTCTTTACAGACCACCCAGACCAGCCTTGATTATCCCTTCTTTGAGAGCCATGCTCTCTTCTGCATGTTTCCCGAAATCTCCTGATTCAGATACTCCACCGGGAGTCAGATTCAGGTGAGGGACATTCCCTGCTGATTTATCCCATCCTTCAAAGAACCAGGACCAGGATTTTGGATCCTGTGCAACCATCTCAGCAAACCCGGGTGATAGGGGGGTGTTTTTGGAAAAGGAGGGAAGCGTCAGATTTGCGTTGTCTCCTTCACTGGTCTTACCTGTATTGACCTCAACCATTCCGGAGATCGTACTGGAACCAGCATCATTCACGACCATCAGGGATACCTGGTATGTTCCAGGGCTTGTATAGGTATAGACCGGATTGGTATCAGTTGAATAACTGCCATCTTCGAAGTACCAGAGACGGAAGGTTGGATCTCCGAGAGATTCATCAATAAACTGTATCATGGAGATATCATCTGCTTCAATGATCTCTGCACTGAATTTCGCTACCGGTAAGGCCGGATCAGTCACTGCTGCTGACTGGGACATGACAAGCGGACAGGGCGGCCTAATCGTTGGTCGTGGTGTTGGGGTTGGGACCGGGGTTGATGCGACAATGTAATTCTCAGCGATGAAGGTGTCAGATCCTCCTGCATTCGAAGCGGTGAGTGATACCGGATACACTCCCGGACGGGTGTAGGTGTGATAGGGATGCTGCCGGGGTGAATAACTGCCATCACCGAAATACCAAGCCCATGATGTGGGTTTGTCTGCTGAGGTGTCAATGAACAGCACCGTGAGTGGGACCGGTCCGGTGGTTGGTGATCCCATGAATGATGCAGCCGGCGGATAGGTGCCCGGTGTCGGAACCGGAGCAGGAGTGGGGATTGGGTTTTGTGCCTGAATCAGACCTGGAACAAATGTCTTATTATACCCGGCACTGTTAGAGACGAGGAAACCGACCGGATACACCCCCGGTGCAGTATAGGTATGCTCAGGGTTTTGTTCATTGGAGGTTCCGCCATCACCGAAATACCATCCCCAGAGTGTCGGGTTTCCGGTGGAATGATCGGTAAACTGAACGGTCAGAGGAACCGGACCGGTTGACTGGCTTAATGAGAATAAGGCGACCGGCGGCATGAGTGAATCAGCCTGAACGTTATCAGTTGTCGGTACTATACTACTATTTTCAGTCGTATTGTGATATCCGGATTCGAACACGACCGGCGAGATGATCTCTGAACCGGCCGCAATACATGGACAAAGAATGAATATGCCCAGAATAAGCAGTATGAGATATGTTGTATCAGCTATGTTTTGGTATTTCATAGAAAAGCCCCCCGTTATGTACAATAACAGATGCTCATATATTTATAATTCTTAATAAATATTTTGTGAGAGATGAAAAATAAAAAAATTATAATTGGCTCTTCTCGTCGGGATTCGAGGGAAGAAAGGTGAAGGGAGTGGACAAGAGGGGACAATGATTGGAAAATGATAAAAATGTAGCCTTTGATCCTATGATAACGTGTTATACCGATTTATTTTGATTTTTTAGTTGCCGGACTATTTGATTGAGTTTGATCAGAAACCGGGGTATATGTTTCCATATCACCGTCTGAATGAACTTTATCAAGAAGTTTGGATAACGATTCAGCTAATTTCTGAGCTGCTGCATGAGACATATACACCCTGGACCCTTTGACAATATTTTTACCTTCACTTCTTACTCCAGGCATTTCAAGAAAGTCGATTGAGACATCCCGATGAGAGACCTGCACATATGCCATGTTTGAGTACGAACTATGGGTAATATCCAGACTCAGATCTTCCGGTTTATATGCATACAATTCATGAAGATCAAGAGTCCCGGGATTATTTTTCTCACTTGTTTTCTTATCCATTCTACACCCCTTCTGCAACTACAAACCCGTGTTTATGTGGTTCACGCTCTGCAGTTATCCCCCACATTTCAGGAGATGCTGTTGCACGTGCCAGTGGTTTATCCTGGTTCTCCAGGTTTTTATGGTAATAATCGAGGATTGCAGTGTCCATACACCGTGTTTTATCCCGGTCATCCAGCAGTGCATATGCCAGGAGTGATAATGCTATAAACTTTTTCGACTCGACCACTACCCGATATACCGGATGGTGAGAATCTTTTGACACATTCTCGATTAACCCGAGTTGCACAAGTTTTTGTAATGCATCTCTCACTGTCTTTGGTTTCCTTCCCGTCATCTCTTCAAGATATTTCGGGCGATAATGCATGGTTGGATCGGCAACAATCTCTTCAACTATCTGCGCCAGCGCTGAATTCCCAAATAACCCCCCATATGGAACGTCCAAAAAATCCTCAAGATTTTCAGGTAATTCCGGCAATGTTCTCTCTGACATGGTATTCATCCCCTCCTGCGAAATTGGTATCACATGACACCACCTTTGAATATCATTGGAGAAGGAAGTGTAAAAAAATGATCTTATTCAGTAATAATTTTTACAGATCAATCCAATGCCTGTGATGTGGCACTTCAAGATCATAGTGTATCATCCATTGATCAGCCCATACCTTATCCTTCAATACAATGACCTTGTTTCCCCGTGACAGATAGAGGGCAATTCTTTCTTCCCCCATGTCTTTTATAAACCGTTTTGCTTCAAATCCGTTCTCCTTACATTTTCGCTCACAATCCGCCGCACCGCGTAATCCGCCACGTTTTTTGAGCCAACCTAAAAATATTGCACCGTTCTCTTTTGGATCCGGGCCTGTAGGGACAGATGTATTCATAGAATCGTATAAAAACAGGTATGAGACAGAAAAGCATGAACATTCTGAAATGATGATGGAAAAAAGGGCCGGGTGTATGGATACCCGACAGATGTCCCTCTGACAAAATCATGTAATCGGTTACCCGATCACCAGCCTGCTATTGTCTCATA
>CAYWHV010000112.1:0-7515 GCA_964458045.1 uncultured Methanospirillum sp. | reverse complement strand
GGCATCCCAGTCCGGAAAAACCACAGATGAAAGATGTGAATCACCAAAAAATGCTGTGAGTTCAGAGGAAAATTGTTTCAGCTGTAACTCTTTTGTCTCTTCTCGTGCCAGAATACGAACGCCGGTGTTTCTTATAAGAAACTGATCGATAAGTTCAGATTTGCCAACCCGTCTTCGTCCATATACAATAATGAACTCTGCATTATTGTCATCAAACCGCTGCTGAAGTGATGTGAGTTCAGCCTCACGGTTGAGAAACATGTCATATACTACACGGTTGAAGATAATAAATATGTTACTTCAAAGTATGTTACTCATGAGTAACTTACTGTCAGGTAACACATATGGGAACATTAAATAAGAGTTCTTCATATGCTTTTTGGAGCGGACATAAGTAACATAGTATCGAGGAAACTATAATAAAATCGCCATGATGTTTCCATCATGGCTAAATAATAAAACTGTGATCCATGGTCGACATAAATTTTTGTGAGTTCGCATATATCTCCCATAAAAAATTTTATAGTAAGTTGGAAAAAAATCAAAAAAGGAAGAACAATAAATTTCAGGTTTTTGTTGCTTTCCATTGATATTTCCCATTATCGAATGTCCCTTCCATTATTAAACCACCTGATGCAGTCTCTGTAATTGTGCCGATATAATCCTGATGCCCCCAACCATAGTCTCTTCTAAATGATATCTTATTATCGACAATTTTTGTGTTCAATATTTTATTGCCTAAAAATGAACCCGCAAAACTCGTTCCTGAAACTGAGGTAATAATAAATTTTCCTTTCGTCTTATTTGCAAGGACGTCCCAAGTCCCAATGTACTTATCAGCATTCGTTACTTTTTTGGGAGGTTCAGAAGGTGATACTGATGTACTTGAACTTTTTAAAGCTTTTACTGCTGCAAACCCCAGGTTTTTTGACTGGGAATTGTAGGACCACGTTTTTGGATCAGAATCAATTATCTGATACGTGCCAGCTTTAATGTTCACATTGGGTTCAACAGTCCAATATGTGTAATCTGTAGATTTATGCCAGGGTGAGGGGTAGGCATCCCAAGGTCCGTATATTGTTCCATCAGAATGCTTTAAAGCAATTGTTCCCGGCTTTTGCCCTTTTCCATAATTCCAGTGGTAAGTGTCAACATACGTAATAACAGCAGGGCTGCTAATAGTAAATGATGGATTGGAAGAAGGACCATTGCTCACTCCACCAATGTTCCAGTTATTAAATAACTCTTTTTCATCATTTCCGACAGTATAGTGAATACCATCAGCCACCGAACCAGATATCATGAGGAATGTTATTGCGATTCCAAAAATAGCAAAAATAACCCATCTATTATTGGCTTTCATTTTGTACTCTCCTTTGTTGGATATATTCCAACGAAATAGAGTAATATGATTCTGATATAAAGCCTTTCACTCATTTAAAAAAAGGAAAAGGATGGCAGAAGACACTCATTTTCTCTTAAAAAGAGCTAAAGAATAAAAAAATCAATCATTCATTAATAAATATGTCTACTAATTAATTTGACTTTCAGAATTAAATTGATTGCCATATTCAAAAAAATATTACGATATCTTCTTCATTACAAATAATAATTCAATCTCTTTTTTTATTGAACAAAGACTATAAATTGTGGGTACTAGTTTTGCGAGTATTTGATTAATACTGTTCATTCTGATTTGTAAAGCGGATTCTCATGTATATTTTCTATTGCGCGTGGTGAAACACTTATTTTGCTCATAGATGAAGTAATTATTAATAATCCTGAAAGGATACTACTTGATCATTTTGTGGGAATTACTATTTGAATGAAAGATAAAGAGATACCCCAAAAACCAAAACCTCCAAGTGGAACACCTGCCTTACCAGAGGGCACTATTCTATCCTGGCCCGGCACTGTCCCCCGTTTTGGTCCGATGAGAGAAGGAGGGCCGGGGACGATTCTGTCTCTCACAGCCCTCTTCATCATTGGCTGCATTCTCGTATTCTTTGGAATCAGTAGTACTGAATCAGATGGCATTGGGTCAGGTGGTCCGTTTCTCATCCTTATCGGATTTCTTCTCTTTGGTTTCATGGCAATCTGGATTCTTATTAAGGGTATTTTACGACAGAGGGATGTTACTTTTGTAATTCACGAGAAGGGTATTGAGATTATCCCATCTGAACTTCAGAGTTCTCTTGATACCTGGATGGCGACAATTTCCCGGATCCTGTTCTGGATCACCTGGAAAGGGGGACAATGGTCGGCCTGGGCACCCTGCACTCCCTGGGGATCAATCAGGGAGATCATGATTGATCCTGTAAAAAAAGAGATCTTTATCTCTGGAGGAAACTGGGATATCAGGCTTGTATGTCCTGATGATTTATATCCTGCTGCGGTTTCAGCCATTCAGGAACGAAAACCAAAACGCGCAATGTTAGTTTTCAAAGAATAATCTGCACATTACAGAGATACTACCCCAAATCTTCAAATGATGAGTTAATGCAAAATTATGGTGTATCATACATCAACCTGATAATTACTGAATCAGAAGTGAAACAATGACAAAAATAACTGGTTCCTTTCAGTTCAGGTTCAACTGGGCTACATTTAGGTACCTGGGAGTCTGTGCTGTAGCCCTTGGAGGTGCCCTTTTTGGTCAATTCTTACTCGGTGATTTTGATTTGGCACTTATTCTTGCGTTTGGAGGATATATTGTCGCCAGAGTGCTTCTCTGGATCTGCTACAAGGAATAATATATTAATTCCGTATCATTTTTTTACTGGTTATTTTTGCTGTAAAAGTGAATTATTAATAATACCTGCCCTGTTAGGATCATTATCCTCATAGACAAAAAAATTATATTGTTTCGATCAATAGGTTTCTATGCTAACAGGAATTTGCAAACGATTTTTCATCTTTTTCATAACCCTTTGTTTGTTCTTTTTTCATCCTGGGATATCCGATCCAATAAATGATCCCATATCAGAAGATGAAAATTGTCATATTATGGATTTACAATCAATCAATGATCACCGGTATGCTCTCACACAAACCAGTGGCATTGATTGTCCGGTTTATTCATCAAGCCCCTGGGAGAAGACAGAGTATGATGAAGAAGGATGGGGAATTGCTAGGGATCTCGGTGGAGTAATACTGGGACAGGAGATTTATTATGAAAAGGACGGGTATGGAGCGTACTGGATCTGTTATCCTGATGCGATTATCAAAGCCTGTCAGAATATCAGTCTTGAAGAGGGATGGCATCTTGAGGCATACCATTTTTATGAAAATGGAAATTCAAACACAAAGACATATGCTCTCCCTGATAGGAAACACCTGTTGCCACCAGAACAGGCATTTGCTACCCAAAATCTGGATGATCCACTGGAAGATTTACCTGGATTCTGGCCCTGGCCTCCCTCTCCTGAATACGCCGATCCGGATGTTATGGCACATATTGTCGGAGATGACACTTATCTCTCTTATATCGAGGCATCTATACTATCTCGTGAATTACAGGAAATCGGTGCATCATGGCATGGTCTGAATTGGGGAGTAACCCATATCATCAATGCCACGGAATTGACCAATGAAGGGAATATCTCCTCTGATTCTGTGACAAAACATGGAATATTGAATTGGACTGAACCCGAACCCGAGAGTATGGAACCAGTTGTTTGCTGTTCCGATTCAATCTGTAATGTGACCTGGTATACCTGGACAGGTTTCAACCAGGAGAGAGTATCATGCAATATTGATACTTATCACCGGGGATCATACGTTGCAACAGCGAATAATTCGGTATTAGCGACTGGTACTGGAGGATTCTACTTTTAATTAATTCAAATTTTTTATTCTTCTCTCATTACCATTTGATCTGTTATGGAAGACAGGGTGTTTTTTTAGGTTATTCACATCGATCTTAACAGAAAAAATATTAGTCCAAAATAGAAGAACCCGAGAACCATGATCCAGTCCATTCTGGTATTCTGAATACACGAGTGTTTGTTATATCTGAAAAACCCATATTAATACCTATCAAGGCAATTAATTTACCTTTTCTAACCAATACTGAATATGAACAGGACGATCCCCGGAACTCTGGGTCTCATTTTTGGAACCATCGCCTTTCTGGTTGGAATCTTTTCATTCTCACAGGTCTCCTTTTATCTGGCTGCAGGATATCTCCTCGTCTGTCTTTTTGCAGGAATGTTTATTGTCAGAGTCTTTTGTGCATCCTGTCCGATTAAAGGATCATGTGTTCATATTCTTCCCGGTTATCTGGCACAGTTCTGGAACCAGCCACCCGGATCATATTCTTCCGGAAAAATTATCCTGACCGGGATTCTGTTTGCGATAATAATTCTCATACCCCAGCTTGTTCTGATCAGATCACTCCATCTGTTTGTGCTCTTCTGGATCTGTATCATCATTGCTGCAATGAGCAGTTATCTGGTCCTTTGCCCTGGATGTGGTAATCAGTACTGTCCGTTTCGAAGAGAAAAGAAAGAGGAGAGGTGAATCGGAGATCAATTCAGGCTCACTTAAGTTCATCTCCGCCCGTTATCCAAACCCTGCCTGATATGTCCCGTTCTGTGAGCAGTACAGCCAGTACCCGTGGTATGGTCGTATCGGCCGTTCATCGCTCTGGTTCCCGGTTCCTCCCCTGATAATCGGTTCTTCATACTGCTGGACGATTGCGTCATACCCGGTGGCATATGACCATGCATTCATCAGGGTGTGGAATGTCTCTTTCGCTGAAAGATCCGTCTCCACCCAGCCCCCGATCGATGACCATCCTGCCGGAATCTCCCGGGAAAATGGAATGATCTGGTCTGAAAACCTGACCGGGACAGCCATGGTACTGGATGAATAGACCCAGTACCCCTGGAGGGGAACCACCGGATCATACATTGAGAGCGTTCTGTATCCGGTGGTATTATTCACATACACGAGGACTGAATGTCCGGATGAATTCACACTGGCAAATATTTGTGCAGTATCATATCCTGGGTTGAGCTGCCAGGGGACGGATACATGATTCCATCCCGGATACAATGGGATTCCTTCGGACTTCTTCAGAGATTTCAGGGCTGCTGAAAGGTTTACCCGAGCACCAGTGATGATTTTATCCTTCAGTGACGGGAGCGGGTCAGCGGTATCCATGATCACCTGCTTCACTCCTTCTGCCGTAAGATCAGGCTTTTTCCCCTTGATAAGACCGGCCATTCCGGATACCATGGGAGCTGCCATTGATGTACCACTCATGTACTGATATTCAGGTTTTATTGCTTCACCCCGGTATCCGATCCGTATATTTCTGATAGAAAAGTCTGATGGAACATCTCTCTTAAACAGGATATAGGTATATCTGGTCCTGAATCCTGATTCGGTATAGACAGAATTAAGCGGGATGAAGAGTTGTCTCCAGTCATCTTCTTGAAATTCAGTATCAAAATCCCACAAGGATGTCCAATTTACAATATCATTTGAGTATTCAATTATCTGATACCCAAAAAAATCACCTTTTACCTCCCAGATCAGATGAGGGATTTTATTTTCTTCAGAAGGGATATCAACAGAGGTATTCATCTCGATGACAAATGTAGAAATGTCAGGATAATCTGAGAGAACTGCCTGTAATGACACGGGCTCTCCTGGCATGGTTCCAGGAATGCGGGTCCAGTTCCCGGTAAGCGTAAAATTCTCCTCTGTAAATGTGGGGTCTTCAAAGACCGAAGTATAGGAATATCCGGATGGAATGGAACTGTAGATATCAGTACCCGGAGCTCCAACATGGACCGTCCGATTGCCAAAATTCGAAAACCACGATAGTTCATCCTGTGGATCAGTGGCAGCGACCGCTATCACATTACTGAAGTTATAACATGCCGGATACTGGGGAAACATATTCAAATCCCCTCCATAATTTCCTGCTGAGCAGACAAACAGTGCAGGAGACTTTCGGATAATATCCTCCATAGTCCGGCTGTACGGTGTTCCAAACGAGCAACTGATGATAGAAGCATTATAGAGCGTGGCATACGCCATGCCAAATGCCAGATCTGATAGTCGGCCATGGCCTTTGTAATCAAGGACTTTAATCGGCATGATAGTGGCATTCCAGGCAACTCCTACCCCTCCAAGGTTATTATTCCCAATCATACCAATAACCCCGGCACAATGGGTTCCATGACCATCATCATCCCAGGGTTCAACCGCAATTTCCTCCAGAGCGTTTAATCCATGCAGCACCAGTCCTGATTGTGACATGCTCCAGATATTTCCGGCAAGGTCAGGGTGACCAATATCTGCTCCGGTATCAAGAACGGCAATGATAATCCCATTCGTTCCGGTGGTTTCATTCCATCCGGAAAGGGCACTGATATCTGCACCGAAAATCCCCGGGCTGGTATTTTCCTTAAAAGGCGTTCCGGTATTGGAAAGCCCCCATTGTCTCCAGAACTCTGGATCATCCGGAGTTGTGTGGGCACTGACATAATAATCTGGTTCTGCATAGGCTACACCCGGGCTTTCGGAATAATACCGGACTGCATCAGGAACCGAAATAGTGTCCGGAAGAGTGACCAGGGATAATCCGGATATGCCGATGGTCCCATAATCGCGTTTAATCGTCGCTCCTATTGCTTCATGAATATCTGAAAGGGAATTGACTGATCCGTCTAAATTTGTATTTGCCTGCACAAGGATACTTCCATTCACGTATGGAGGATCAGGCAGAAAATTCGGAATTTCGGTAGCATTCGTGAAATATTTGGTATCATCTGCCAGGCCAAATGAAAAGGAGAGACCGACCAGGCAGACCAGGAGGCAGATTACTTTGCTTAGTATTTTTCTCATAAAGGTGATCTCAGTGAAAGAATATGGTATCTTCATTATTCTTATGCTTTTTTATAAAAAATTCTCTATCAATACAAATACACTGATAAATGCTGGTATGCTGTAAATAACATGATATTCGGTCTTTTCTATTCGTTCATTATTTGTTTATTTTCTCATCAGCAACTATCAAATATCCAGATAACAGATAAACCATATGAGTTCACCCGTGAATTATCTCCTTCTCCTGCTTCTGGCAGGTTTCCTGATAACGAGTTGTTCTGGAGCAGTCGGAAATATTTCCGGGACCGATACACCTGTGTATATCGTTGGTATTGATGCATACTATCCTCCGTTTACCTATCTGGATGCAAATGGAACACCTGTCGGGTTTGATGTCGATTCAGTTCAATGGATTGCGGATACCATGAATTTTAAGGTGGAGATTACCCCGGTCCCATGGGATGATATTCTCACTGCTCTTGAAACCGGAGAGATTGATCTAATCTATTCAGGGTTTGCTATAACCGATGAGCGAAAGGAGATCTGTGATTTTACGGTTCCATACTGGCAGGTCAACCAGTCTGTAGCGGTGAAAAATCTAACTCCCGTAACGATTGAGGACTTTTATTCAGGATCTCTGCGGGTCGGAGCCCAGAACAACACCCGGGGAGT
>CAYWHV010000111.1:0-7550 GCA_964458045.1 uncultured Methanospirillum sp. | reverse complement strand
AATGGGACAGGGTAAATTTGCAGCACGTAAATTAAAGCGTGACTCAGCGAGATTTCGCTGGAGTGACCCGCATTTTGCGAGAACAGCAGGTGGTCTGAAACTGAAGTCCGATCCCCTTGAGGGCGCGCCCCAGGGAAGAGGTATCGTCCTTGAGAAGATCGGTGTTGAAGCAAAACAGCCAAACTCCGCGATCCGGAAATGTGTTCGTGTTCAGCTGATCAAAAACGGACGTCAGGTATCTGCATTTGCAGTCGGTGACGGTGCCATTAACTTCATCGATGAACACGATGAAGTCGAAATTGAAGGTATCGGCGGTCGTCTCGGACGTTCCATGGGTGATATTCCTGGAGTCCGTTTTGTTGTCACGAAGGTGAATAATGTCTGTCTCCATGAACTGGTGATAGGCAGGAAGGAGAAGCCACGCAGGTGATCGTGATGAGTGAAGAAGTATCTGCCCCGGCACGTCTCCTCTTTAACCGCTGGGACACAAGTGAGGTCACCATCCGTGACCCGGGTATCGCACGGTACGTGAACCTGAACTCGATGATGGTGCCCCATTCCTGCGGGCGTCTTACCCGCCAGGAGTTTCATAAAGCAAATATGCTCATCGTCGAGCGGCTGATCAATCAGCTGATGCGTACTGAAGTAAATACTGGGAAGAAGCAGCTCGCCATCCGGATCGTCAAGGATGCTTTTGAGATTGTCCATCAGAAGACCAAAAAGAATCCAATCGAGGTTCTCTGTGATGCGGTTGCAAACTCCGGACCCCGTGAAGAGACTGTCCGTCTCAAATACGGTGGTATCAATGTGCCAAAGTCTGTTGATACCGCACCGATGCGCCGTGTTAATACGGCAGTCGGCTTAATTGCAGCCGGTGTCTATTCAGCATCTCACAAAAAGAAGAAACCCGTTGCAAATGCCCTCGCAGAGGAACTTATTGCAGCTGCAAATGGGGATGTCAAGTGTTACTCTGTCGCAAAGCGTGAAGAACGGGAACGTGTTGCAAAGTCTGCACGGTAAATATCAATCCCATTTCTGTTTTTTAAAATTGCAGGTGAAATATGAGCCGAGGGAAGAAGACGGTAGAGCGCGTTATGCAGCTCATGAACCAGCCTGAGAGTATCAGAAACATCGGTATTGTCGCCCATATCGATCATGGGAAAACCACCCTGTCTGATAACCTTCTCTCCGGAGCAGGAATGCTCAGCGAGGAACTCTCAGGAAAAGCTTGCTGGACCGATTCTGATGAGGAAGAACAGGCACGTGGTATCACTATTGATGCATCCAACGTTTCAATGGTCCACGAGTACAATGGAAAAGAATACCTCATCAACATGATTGATACCCCCGGTCACGTTGACTTTGGTGGTGACGTTACCCGTGCAATGCGTGCGGTTGACGGAGCAGTTGTTCTCGTCGATGCTGTCGAAGGGACCATGCCCCAGACTGAAACCGTTCTGCGTCAGGCACTCAAAGAGCGTGTTAAGCCTGTATTGTTCATCAACAAGGTCGACCGGCTGATCAATGAACTCCAGGTCGACGAGATGGAGATGCAGATCCGGCTTGGGAAAGTCATTGATAAAGTCAACAAGCTGATCAAGGGCATGAACGAGGAGATGTACAACAATGGCTGGAAACTTGATGCCGCCGGTGGAACGGTTGCATTCGGGTCAGCTCTGTACAACTGGGCAATTTCTGTTCCATATATGAAAAAGTCCGGAATTTCCTTTAAAGACGTGTATGATCACTGTAAAAAGGGAGAGATGAAGGCACTTGCAAAGAAGAGCCCACTTTGTGATGTGATCCTTGATATGGTCGTTACCTTCCTTCCAAACCCGAAAGAAGCCCAGCCACGACGTGTTGGTGTTATCTGGCACGGTGATATCAATAATCCGGAAGGAAAGGGAATGATGACCTGTGACCCGAATGCACCAAGCTGCCTGATGGTGACTGATATTTCATTTGATCCGCATGCAGGTGAAGTTGCAACCGGTCGTCTCTTCTCCGGAAAACTCAGCCGTGGAGATGAAGTATATGTCATGCAGACGGCCAAGAAGGTCAACCGTCTCCAGCAGGTCGGTATCTTCATGGGTCCGACCCGTGTCGAGGTTCCGGAGCTCTTTGCAGGTAACATCGCAGCAGTTACTGGTCTGAAGGATGCCGTCGTCGGTTCCACCGTTTCCAGCCTCATGGACATGACACCGTTCGAGTCCCTTGAGCACTACTCTGAACCGGTCGTTACCGTTGCCGTCGAAGCAAAGAACATGAAGGATCTTCCAAAGCTTGTTGATGTTCTGCGCCAGGTCGCAAAGGAAGACCCGACCCTTCGTGTCAATATTAATGAAGAGACTGGTGAGCACCTGATCTCCGGTATGGGAGAACTGCACCTTGAGATCATCACCGGACGTATCAAGCGTGACAAAGGTGTTGAGATCATTACCTCCGAACCGATCGTGGTGTACCGTGAGACTATCACGCAGGAACTCACCGATGCAGTCGAAGGAAAGTCTCCAAACCGTCACAACCGGTTCTACTTCACACTTCACCCGCTCCCTGAGCATGTTGTTGACATGATCAAGGGCCATGAGATCTCAATGAACCAGGAGTCACTTGAGCGTCGTGAGGCTATGGTAAAAGCCGGCTTTGACAAGGATGAAGCGAAAAGTGTCAAGGATATCTATGCAACCAACATCCTCCTTGATATGACCAAGGGTATTCAGTACCTGAATGAAACCATGGAACTTATCATCGATGGTATTCATGAAGCCCTTGACGGAGGTCCGCTTGCAGATGAGCCGGTCCAGAATATGCTTATCAAGCTGATTGATGTCAAGCTCCACGAAGATGCAATTCACCGTGGTCCGGCCCAGGTCATTCCAGCTGTGCGGAGTGCAATCAAGGGTGGAATGCTCCTTGCAGGGGACTCACTTCTTGAACCGATGCAGAAGCTGCACATCACTGTTCCTCAGGATTATATGGGCGGTGCCACCTCCCAGATTCAGAGCCGGCGTGGCCAGGTCTTTGACATGACCAGTGAAGGAGACACCATCACCGTCATTGGAAAGGCACCGGTTGCGGAACTCTTCGGGTTTGCCGGAGATGTGCGTTCAGCAACTGAAGGTCGTGCAATGTGGAACAGCGAATTCGCAGGATTTGAGATTGTTCCGGCAGGTTCTGCCAAAGATATCGTCCTGCAGATCAGAAAGCGCAAGGGACTCAAGGAAGAGCTGCCTAAGCCCGCGGATTACCTTGCCTAAATCTCCCCCCAATTTTCATCACTCAATTAAATCATTTTCTTTATATTTATTTTCCTAGATATCGGCCAAATTCTAATTTTTTTGTCACTGAAAATTGACAAGGTATATATGCATTACCGACGAAATTTTCGTGACCAGTCTGACTACAGATGTGGTCAGACATTTGATGGGGTTGATTGATATGAATGCCTGTAAATTGAGGCGAGTAAGCACATTGCTTATAATAATCCTGGTTCTCACAACCGGGTGGGCATCTGCTGTCAGACCTACTTCTGCATTATATGATCAAACCGGAATTACTACTACCATCGATGCAACCTGTATCGGTACACTTCTGGTGAATCATGATATGGAATGGCAGCAGACGAATCTCCCTGGAGGAGATCTAGCGAATAATACTTTGTCACCTGATGAAACAAGGGCGATTTTTACGTATCGTGAAAACACCCTTGCAGCCACGGGAACGACCAAGTACACGAAAGAGTTCAATATGGATGGCTCTAATGTATCCGAGGGCAGAGATAACTTATACGCCAGACATACGGTGAATTACCAGGCTGATCAGAGTCAGAGTGGAACAATGCTTTGGGATGAAGAAGCAACCATTACTTCACTCGGAGCGGCAACGAGCGGAGCAGATGTCGGCAGATGTGTCTTCGCCAGTGGTTCTTCCAGTAATGGTGCAGGGTTTAAGGGGACTGTAGCTGCTGGAAGTGCAATGAATGTCCAGGAAGTAGCCGCAGTGACTACCGTTGGAGGCAGGGCAATATCAGAGAGTTCAACCGTACCAGTGAATCTGCGGTATGGATTTGATGCCCAGGGTCTTGGCACAAATGCAAATAATACTCTGGCAGTCGGAGCAGCAGAAGTGTTCATGGAGACCGAATTTGAAACCTATGATGACATCTATGAAGCAAGTGGTGATGGAAATATTACTACCAAGATATCTGACAGACAGCGGACAGTAGCTCGTGGACTCTTTGACCTGGCACAGACCCACGAATACTCCTCAACCACCTGATTTTTATACTTTTTTTCATGTCACGTCACGAAATTGAGTCAATGTTATCTGATTTGAGAAATTCTGACAAGAATATCCGGGCAGAAGCAACAAAACGGCTGATTCAGTCAGGCACCGATGCAGTACCCTTTCTCACTCCATTACTGGATGATGAGGACTGGGTGATTCGATACCGGGCCCTTGAAGCACTGTACGGGATTCGGGACGTCAATACTATTGATGATGTCATCCGGAAAACTACAGACCCTAAGGACCATGTCAGGTATATGGCAACTAAGGCACTGGGAAACATGGAAGATCTTCGGGTGGTCCCGGTACTTGCACGGATGCTCTCTGATGATCATTCCTACACCAGAAAAATTGCCGCCGGCGGTCTTGCCCGGTCTGGTGATGCTTCAGTCCTCGTTCTTTTACAGAAGGCTCTGGCCGCAGAGACAGATCCTGAGGTCTGTGCATGTTTCGAAGATGCACTGCTTCAGATGAAAAAATAAAGGGAAAAATAGATTTTCTGGATTATCTGATTTTTGTCCCGGATGGAACCTGAGTTTCCGGCTTTAAGAGAGATGCATTATCTCCGGCGGCCAGGATCATCCCATTGCTTTCAATTCCGAATATCTTTGCTGGTTTTAAATTGGTACAGACAACCACGTCTTTTCCGACCAGTTCTTCCGGATTATGAAACTGGGCAATTCCACTTACAATCTGCCGGACTTCATCCCCGATACTGACCTGCAGTTTCAGGAGTTTTGCTGATTTTGGAACCGGTTCGGCAGAGAGGACCTTTCCTGTCTTCATCTCAACCTTTGCAAACTCTTCAATCGTAATCTGTGGAGTAGTCGGCTTTTTCTCTGCGTCCAGTGCGTCTATCCGGTCACGGAGTCGTTTATCGAATTCTTCAGTCATCTTATCATCTATTTTTGAGAAGACAATGGATGGTGCCGGAAGGGGTCCGGGATTCAGAGGTTCAAGCCCGGCATTGAATCCGGTTTTGGTAATCGGTGTCTCCTGTCCGAGCTGGCTCCAGATGAGTTCGGCACGTTCCGGCATGACCGGTTCAATAAGGAGGGTCAGGGCTTTTGCAATCTGGAGACAGTTTCTCATGACCTGAGCCATGGCAACCTGATCTGTCTTTGCCAGTTTCCAGGGTTCCTTACTCTGAATGTAGGTGTTGCCCCAGGCTGAGAGTCCCAGGATTGCATCAACCGCCCCTTTAAAGTCATAGGCTTCTACAAGCCCGGTTACCTGCCTGATTGCCTCATCTATCCGGTCAAAGATCTCCTGCTCAACAATTCCATCCGGCACTCCACCAAACTGTTTCTGTGAGAGGTGCAGTGAACGGTATATGAAGTTCCCCAGATTGTTGACAACCTCATTATTGATCCGTTCCTGGAAGAGCTTCCAGGAGAAGTTCATCTCTTTCGTGTGGCTTGTGTAGGAGAGGAGATAGTACCGGAGGTAATCGGCAGGTAGTCCCTGGTCAAGATAATCCTCATTGGTCCAGACCACGTATCCCCGTGACTTGGAGAACTTATGGTCATCAATCTTGAGCATACCTGACGCAACCACTGCATACGGCGTTCCATACCCTGCACCGTGGAGCATGGCCGGCCAGAAGACACAGTGATGATAGGTGATGTCCTGTCCGATGAAATGGGTCACCCGGGTATTCTCACCACACCAACAGTCCTTCCAGTCTCTTCCGGTCTCCTCTGCCCACTCCTCAGTAAATCCGATATATCCGATAGGGGCATCAACCCAGACATAGACGACCAGATTATCATGACCAGGAAATTTTACTCCCCATTCAAGGGTCCGGGTAATGCACCAGTCATGCAGATCCTCATTCACCCAGCCCAGGGCATAATTGATGGCATTATCTGTTCCCTTTAATTCACCCAGATATTCCCTGAGCCAGTTCTGAAACCCGCTGAGTTTGAAGAAGAAATGTTCCTGTTCCCGGTACTCTGCCCGGTTTCCACAGATCTTACAGGTCGGTTCCAGAATTTCTCCCGGTTCAAGGTGTTTCCCGCATCCCTGGTCACATTCATCCCCCCGTGCCGGTTTTTTACAATGCGGACAGATTCCTTCCAGGTACCGGTCGGGCAGGAACTTCTGACATTTTGTGCAGTATGCCTGCTGGATGACCTTCGGGTATACATAGCCCCGGTCAATCAGCCGGCTGACTAGATGTTTTGTCCGGGCATGGGTGGTTGGATCATCGGTCATCCCGAAGTGATCAAAGTGCACCTGCATTTTTGTGAAGGTTTCAGAGAAATGGGCGTGGTATCGTTCAGATATCTGGCGGGGAGTTGTGCCTTCTTTCTCAGCACTGACGACGATTGGTGTTCCGTGATTATCTGAGCCGCAGATAAAGACCACCTCTTCCCCTTTTCGCCGCATGAACCGCACGTAAAAATCGGCAGGTACATATGTCCGGAGATGGCCAAGATGGCATGGGCCATTGGTATAGGGCAGGCCACAGGTAACAAGAAGTGGGCGGCTATTCATCAGGTACATTTTTGAAGATAATTCTATAAAATATACAGAGGATGGGGACCTCTGTTTTCTCATATCCTGAACCCGCCTGTCTGTCTGACTGACACTTGCGCAGGAAGTTCCCCTGAGGTGACCGGATATTTATGAAGAAAAAAAGAGAGTTTAAAACACTGTCACTCGGTTCTGAACCGGACATTCCCCAGGTTTCCGTCCTGCAGGAGTTCATCTCCGCATACCGTGGTATCGAAGCAGATCTCATAACCTTCCAACTGCTCCGCTCCTTCTCTGCTCAAAAAAACGCGAATATTGATGATAGTGCAGTCGGCGGAAAGTTTTGCAGGTCACGGCTGGAAGAGGGTCTCTCCTGGGATGAAGAGTCCGGGCCACATGTCACCTCTGATGCCATGGTTGCCGATTATGAACTTCTGACCAGATCAGGCGGGCAGATACGATCGGTACATGAGAGTCCTGCTGTTCTGCCTTCCTGCCCTTCCCCTGATGATGAGGATGCCTATGCCGAGATGTTTCATGGGTTTCGTCAGCTTTTAAGAACCCTGCGGGACAACCGGGTATCTGGTCATATCATCCACCTGAAAGAGCCCGATCCGTTTGAACTGGAACTCCTGTCCAGCCCGAAGACCCAGTTTTTCCTGGAGCAGCCTGCCCCTGGTGCTCTTGAGGAACTCTTAGAGCATACGTCAGATCTTATCATCCGGGCAGAGATGATGTCACAGGTTGATGATCTGATGGACCGGTACCAGGTAAAAAATCTCATC
>CAYWHV010000110.1:3101-7581 GCA_964458045.1 uncultured Methanospirillum sp. | reverse complement strand
GCATTATCACTCAGTTATTAACCTGAATGACCCTCCGTCATCATTTTGAGCTCAGAGAAACAATCGCCACAATCCTTGCCGATGACGAGCAGGTAATTACTGCCGCCGGTGAAGGGATTCGACAGGCACGATATGAACTTGAGCGGTACATCATTCAGGATCCTTTTTTTAATTCCAGTTTTGAACCATTGCCCATCAAAGATGCTCCGGACATCATTTTACATATGGCTGATGCTGCATGGAAAGCCGGAGTGGGTCCAATGGCAGTGGTTGCCGGAGCGGTTGCCCATGCAGGAGTGAGCGCAGCACAAAAAAAGGGGGCATCGTTTTGTATCATTGATAATGGAGGGGATATTGCCATGATAACTGACCGGCCGGTCAGGGTCGGCCTGTATGCAGGGAATTCTCCCTTATCTGGAAAATATGCCTTTTTCATTCCACCAAAAAGAGAGATATACGGGATATGCACCTCGTCAGCAACGGTTGGTCATTCGTTTTCATTTGGAACGGCAGACAGCGTTACTGTCTTCTCTTCCAATCCTCTTCTCGCCGATGCTGTTGCCACAGCAGTCTGTAATACCCTGACAATTGCCGATCAGTCATGTCTTGACCGGATGGATCCTCTTATAGAAGGAATTTTTGCCGTGTTTGGAGAACAGAGCATTATATGGGGGGAGATACCACAGATCGTCAGGGCAGAAAACCGGGAGGATCTCATAACCGCCGGAGGCTTAGGTTTTTTTCCTGACACATCGATATGAGGTATGATCCAGCATGAGCACCATAACCTCAATAATTGTAACTCTTGATTTTCTGGAATTTCCAAATTCGTACACCTGCAGGGGAGAGGACAGAACTCCGGCACTGAACATCAAAAACCTGAATGCCACATCTGTCGCAATCATGGTCTTTAATCCGTTCATCAAATCGTGCTGTTCCTTTACCCCGTGGATTGTCTGGAATCTGCCACCTCTGTCCCGTATTCCGGAAGGTATTCCAAAAGAGCCTCAGGTAACATACCCGGTCCCGGCTGTGCAGGGAAGAAATGATTATGGCACCATCGGATATCATGGGCCATGCCCACCTGATGGTGAGATGCACCGGTATCAGTTCAGAGTATATGGCCTGGATACTATGTTGGATCTCTCACCCGGATCAACAAAAGATGAACTCATTGAGGCAATGAAGGGCCATGTCGTTCAATATGGAGAGACGGTGGCCTTAGCTCGGTAGCCCGGCCGAAGGATTCCGGGATTATTAGATTCTGTATTCTATGTTTTCAATGACACTCTGGCACTATCAGAGATATCAGATACAACATCAGCAGCCATTGGATGAATCAGGTCTGGCTGCATCTGTTTTACCGGACATTTCCAGAATGGATACGGGCACTGTCGATTGCTTTTCTCTTCAGAGCATACCGGCATCCCGTGAAGAAACCACAGATACAGGCAATGGGGACGGTTAGGATGTTTTTCAGGGTTAGTAGTCACGCTACACCGACTTCCTGCTGTTATCATTAGTACCTTCTCTGTCTGAAGGTTTAGAAGTTTTCGAAAAATGGGGGTGTGACCTCCATGGATCTCACCGGTGGCGGGCCATGAAAAGGGCACTAATAAGAACAGAAATGCAGATAATACCACCAAATATTCCGGATTTGGTTGGGGAGGGCGCAGGAGTATCTACAGGAAGCGTGGCAGAAACCGGCGTGGGAGGCACTGGCACGGGACTTAATACCGCAGATATACTGATCGTCTGTTTATCATAGACCTGAACTTTGCAGACATAATCATTGAATCCTTCTTTTCGGACCAAAAGGGTGTGGTCTGCAGGTGATACCCCGGTGAGGACCACCGGTGAAAAGCCCCGGTACTCATTGTTCAGATATACACTTGCACCTGAGGGTTCTGATTGAACAGAGATTGACCCTGCTTTCTGGTTCCGCTCGCCGATTCTGACCATATCAGCATCAACATAGGTGGTCCTTCCCCTGGAGACGTACACATCTTCCGAATAATCATAGTACCCGGAAGTCTTCAGACGGAGGGTGTACGTGCCCGGCCGGAGATTCTCAATGGTTCGGTACCCGGAATACGGAGTATAACCTCTGAACCGGTTGTCCAGATATATTTCGGCCTGATAAGGCGAACTGGAGACCTTTAAAATGCCATCTGCATATGAGGAATACTCCCATTTTCGATCATATGGATCATAATAAGATGGCCGATAATACCGGTCATAGTACCGGTCATCATACCACTTGTGAATGACTACCGGCTCCTGGTATCGGGGAGACGGATAATATACCGGGGAAGAATACTCTCGTGGAGGGACATATTGAGTTGGTTCAGGCTCCGGGGGGCTTTTGGGATAATAGGGAACAGCGATCCCTGGATCCGGGTATTGAGTTGTCACCGGCACAACCTGCACCGGCTCTTCATAGGTATTCGTCCCGGGTGATGGGGGAGTAGAGGGATAATAGGGCTCTGCAGTTCCCGGATTCTGGTATGATGTTCCGACCGGATCATGGGAAAAAACCGGTTCATACGGTGCCTGTGCAGGGAGGGAGGGTTCGGGTGATGGTGACGGGACCGTATACACATACTCCATATCTGGTTGGATAGTGATAACCTGCATCTCCTGGCCCGGAGTAGGATATGTATCAGGGGAAGGAATATATGCCGGATAAAAGGGCTCTGCACTACCAGAACCCTGCTGTTCATAATACAGGGTATTACTCTCATCACCATATCCGACTCCGGTAATGCCGGATAATAAACAGATGACAGCCAGAAAAACCCCAGTTCGTGTAGTATATGTTCTGGGGGAATCCCACCTGAAAATGATTTGTTGATATTGAGAATATCAATAGTGATTACATACACTTCCAAGGGTATAATGTTCTCCCATCGAATGAAAAACCATACGTATAAGATTGGATTATGTATTCCTCCGAACTAATATTCAATGACAAATTAGATCCTCATGAACCCTGTACAGTCACATAAGAATCAGGACATAATTCAGAAAGCCCTCAATAGGATTAAACAATCAGACGGATTTTCAAAGATCAGGTTTATCGCACTCTATGGCTCTGTCGCCACCGGGGAGGATACCATCCATTCAGATATCGATATCGCGATATCCTGTAAAATGGATCGTTTTGAAGCAGAATTATACCGAATGACATTGTTGTCCGAGCTTCCTGAAAAGATTGATCTCCACATTTTTGAAAACCTGCCTCTCTATATCAGAAAGTCAGTGCTCGGAGGGGATTTTTTGTATATGCAGGATGAAGATGAGGTGTATGACCTGGCATATGATACCATCCGGGAATATAACCTGTTCAAACCTCACCTTGACGACTATACCGGAGAGCGATTCATTGCATGAATAAAAATATGAGATTGGAACAGATTCGAATCCGTTTACGGGAGATCGAAGATTCAATAGAGATAATAAAAGAAAATTTCCCTCCCGATTGTGAATATCAACAGTTTTTAAATATGGGGATTGTAAAGGATGGCATATATAAAAGATTGGAATATGCTATCCAGACTGCTTTTGATATCTGCGCTATCATGAACAGGGATTTACGATTTGGAGTCCCTGAAGATGATGAAGATATCATAGAGAACCTTTGCACAAGAGGGATTATTGACCAGAATTTTTCAGAAACGATGAAAAAGATGAAGAGTTTTCGGAATATCCTCGTCCATCGCTATGGGAAGATCGATGATGAGACAGGACACTATATTCTGAAAAACCATCTGGAAGACTTGTACGCCTTTTGTGAACAAATAGAAGCGTATATTGTTAAAATTAAAGAATAATAGAGAATATAAAAATTTATTTTTGCATTATCATTTCAAGATCTTCAAGAAGACTTTGAAGATCCTCTTCATGCTCTACTTCCTGCGTGATGATGGTAAGAATCATATTGTAAGTAACCGGGTCTTTGCCCTCAACCATCTTCATCAGTTTGTCATATGTTTTGATGGCACATTGTTCCCCTTTAATATTCTGCTCAAGCACGGCCTTTACATATGGATCCACCGGTGCATCATATCCACAATTGGTCAGATTGTACCATTCCTTCGGCTCAAGAACCGGGGTTCCTCCCAGTTGGACTATCCGGAGGGCTATCATATCTGCATGTGAGAGCTCTTCTGTTGCATGCTGGACCAGCTCGGCTGTGACTGCGTCTTTGGTTGGTCCTTTCACCACCTTTGAACCGACCCAGTACTGATAATATGCAAGCCATTCATCGGCCAGTGCCTTGTTAAGGAGAGAGATCAGCTCATCAACATCCATGCCAACAATTTTACGTCCTTGTGATCCCATAGATCTTCCCTGATTGGGATATTCTCACTAAGGCTATAAGTACTCATCGATTTAGGGAATGAGCAATGACGAATCCGGAGGAGAACCGTGTGGTGCCTGAATAAACGAGACTGTTTCGTCTTTTTCATACTCCTTA
>CAYWHV010000110.1:0-3001 GCA_964458045.1 uncultured Methanospirillum sp. | reverse complement strand
ACTTGATAGCCATCTCCTCAAATATCAGACTCTTGCCGGCCTCTATCCGAACCAGGATCTTCAGAACGCTGCTTTCATGGCAGCAGAGAAACGGGATGTATACATCAGGAATATTGCATCACATGATGAGTTATACCGCTGTATCAAGGAGACAAAACCAGAATCAGAGTATGGGAGATGGTTATATGATCAGGAGATCCGGTTTTTCAAATTTGGCGGCGCTCTCAGATCTGATGAAGAGAAAACACAATTATCATCCCTGTATCAGGAACTTGGATCCCTGCAGAATCAGTATCTGATAAATATCCAACAGAACCGGCCACTTACTGAAAATCTCAATATAATCACAAAAACTGCAATTCTTCGGAATTCAATTGCATCACTGCAGGGGTACGCAACCTGGACAGACCTGAAAGCAGATGAACAGGGATGGATGATAAACGGGACAGACATTTCATTCAGACTCGATGAAATTACGCCCCAAGTAAAAGATCTGGTAAAGCCGGTGGTGACCGACCTTCTCCAGAGGAAGAAAACCAGAGAACCACTGGCAACAGAAGTATACGATTATGAGATAGATTCCCTCATCACCTCATTTCAGAGGAATGACACATCATATGAGAGAGATTTTTCATTCCCCTATCACCGGACAATAACAAGATCCATACAACTTCTTTCCTGCCTGTTTAGTGTCAGAACAGAACTCGTGCCAGATGCTCAGGTGTACGCTCCCGGCGTCCTCATTTTCCGGGTTGCGGATGATAAGACAGACGAAACAAAGGGGTGGTTTTTCCTTGATCTGGAGGAAAGACCTGGAAAAACCAAAGAGTGGATGACCGCACTCATTGCCGGAGATGGGAGTGATTGCGAAACAGAAGGGAATCTGCCTGCACCGCTCTTTATAGTGAGTGGCATCGTGGGTGAGGATACTGCAAGAGATGGATTTCATGAAGAAGAATATTCCCTGCTCTTTCATGAACTGGGCCATCTGTATACCCGGATCCTGATCAGTTCTGACGAGTCGTCGCAGGTCCCGGCTACTCTGCCAGTAGAACTGACCGAAGCATCATCACATCTGTTTGAATATCTAGCTTTTACTCCGGAGGTCCTGAGCATTCTCATGGCTCCGGATACCAATCTTCACACGCAGAAGGGAGACCATATCTTTTATTATTCTGCAATACATGACCCATACTCTGCAGAGCATAGGTTCAAACTGGGAAGAGACCTGGTTATCGGTCTCCTCGATTTTCGATATTCGAAGTCCCCTGAAACATTATCATTTGGAGAAGCATACGCAGATATTTTTACGGATATCACCGGAGTAAAGGTGACTGACCAGGGCGGATACCTGGTTCGCTCCCCCCACCTGGCCGGTGATACCGCAGGGACGTACTGGATATATCCGGTCGGTCAGTTGTATGCCATGGCCCTGTATTCTAAAGTTAAAGAATCCGGAATACTGAACAAGACCACATGGGATGAATATATCCAGCACATCCTCATTTCGCCAGATACTGAGAGGAGAGCAGATCAGAGGATCAAAAATTTCCTCCATGCCGATACGCTCGATATCTATGACAGAATTAATCAGAATACCTTCCCGGCTCAGGAAAAGAACTGGTCATTTGTGCCTGGATGTATATCAGGGATCATCTTAGGGTAATAGCAGAAGTATGCAGGTGGGTCTGGGCATTTGAATTGATCGAAACCCCTTCATTTCCACTGGAGCGCGAATACATTTTCGCTTTTTTCAGGATTTTAAATTGTAAAACCGCTTTTATGCAAAACACAAACCGAATCGTTTATCGTTGGTCATCTGTGATCCTGCGGGTGAGTTGACAGTGAGGTAACTCCCCGCAGTAGACAAAGAATTTATGTATTAATTATGAATTGGAGGTTTTTTCTTTATTAAGTTCTGATTTAAAGAATTTCTACCGGCGCGTACAGATTTTTCGTGCCAGATCTCTCATCTGCCCCATCACTAACTTCAGGTGAATGCAATACTCAAAATTGAATTCAATTTATTATGGACCTAATTTAAATCCATTAGCATAATGATGATTTTCAGGTTTTCCAGAATGATACTTTAATACATACGTATCATGAAGAACGAGATACCTATATATAGAACTACATTACAACAATTATGGTGAACCTCTATGAACGACTCCGCAGATACTCATCATGAGAAAAAATCAGAAATGAATCAGGAAGGAGAGGATACCCTGATTCCGGAAGGATCACCTCCGGAGCAGGAAAAAAATCCCCTTGACCTACTCCGGTCAGAGTATGATGACCTCAATGACAAATATTTGCGGCTTGCAGCTGACTTTGAAAATTTCAGAAAACGTTCCGTCCGTGATACTGAGCAACGGATTACACAGTCAATAGGCCAATTCGCCCGTGACATGCTTGAAGTTGCAGACAGTCTGGACCGTGCCTTACAGGCAGAGGGCGGAGCACACGAAGGGCTTGCTCAGATACAGAAACTGCTGATTCAGGTGATGAAAAGACAGGGTCTCGAATCATTTGAATCAGTCGGTGAAAAATTTGATCCAACCCGCCATGAAGCAATCGCGATGATCCCTTCACCTCAGGAAGAGGGAACAGTCTGCGATCAGGTCTGCAAAGGATACTGCCTGCAGGACAAAGTGATTCGTCCTGCCCAGGTTGTTGTCTCGCAGGGTACAGCACCAGTCGAACAGAAGTAATCATTCATATATAGGAAATTCATTATGGCAAGCGAAAAAATCCTCGGTATCGATCTTGGAACAACAAACTCCTGCATGGCCATCATGGAGGGTGGAAAAGCAGTCGTTATCCCCAATGCAGAGGGAGGCAGAACAACTCCGTCTGTTGTCGCATTCACAAAAGAGGGGGAGAGACTGGTTGGAAGCCTTGCGAAACGTCAGGCAATCACCAATCACCAGAACACCGTCATATCTGTGAAGCGTGATATGGGAACTCCCAAAAAGATAGAACTCACCGGGAAGAACTT
>CAYWHV010000109.1:0-7635 GCA_964458045.1 uncultured Methanospirillum sp. | reverse complement strand
TGCCATGGTCAAGCACTGTATGAATAAGAGAGCGGGCGATTTTTGATCGCCGGTATTTTTTATCAACCCCTATCTGAAAGATATGCAATACTTCACCGGCAGAAAGGCCTTCAATTTCTAAAAACCGGCGTTCAAGTTCATCGATGAGGAGGACTGTCTCATGAAAGTGGGAGAGGAACCGGACCATCTCCTCCCCTTCATCGGTGATATCTGATACCAGGTCAAGACAGAAGATAAAACCGATAATATCTCCGGTACCCTCGTCCAGGGCAATGAAACTCAGGTTTTTCGGGATGAGTGATCTGACGTAAATCTCAGCATAATGGATAAATACTGATGGATCAGGGGCATGAAGATGGGTGGTTGGCTCATCAGATATGAACACATCCGAGTAGAGCTTTGCAGCCGCCTTGTAATGCTCACCGCCCAGGGGAACAATCTGAATGGTATCTTGATGGGAGAACATGCAATTTCCTGACCACGCAATTCCAATGCTCAGTCATACATATACGTGTGTTGTATGGTGTTATGATTATGCGGGCATGGACTAATTTTCCCGATTGTATGGAAATGGGTGACTGAAGCGAGAGAGGCGACAGACCCCTGATTACCAGGGTTCGTTTCTTTTCTGAAACCTACATTCATATATACTCTCATGATAAGATCACTCTTCGGAGGAGAAGTATGGACGAGAGCCGCATTTCCTCCCACACGTCGGTGAAAACCGCCTACAAGCGGATTAAGGAAGATGATCTTACGAACATCTGGGATCGGTTTGAGGCACAGGGTCCTCGTGATCCGGACAAACGGTGTGCATTCTGCATGGGTGGATTCAGGTGTTATTTGTCCCGATTCCTGACCTTCTGATCGTTGCAGCAGCCCCTGAATACATGGAACAGAAAGCAACCATTGACGCGATATTTGCCCTGGCTTTCGGGCTTTATACCTACGTGAACCCGGTGCCCTTTGTAACCGGAGCACCCTCACTGGTGCAGCTCCTGACTAAAGATCTACCAGGAATTACCGGCGGTGTTCTTCACGTGGAACAGGATGCAAAAGAGGCAGCAGATGCGATGCTTGCCCATATCATGACAAACAGAAAGAAACTTGGAATATAAACGGAGTGATTGCGTGGCAGAAAAAAACAGGGAAGAATTACTTGGAAAAGTGCTGAATCTCAAAGATCTCATCGGATACCAGGATGGAACAATTGCAAGCCGGATGATCATCAATCAAAAAACCGGTTCAATCACTCTCTTTTCATTTGATGAAGATGAAGGGCTTTCAGAACATACTGCACCATTTGATGCAGTAGTGACCATCCTTGACGGAGAATGTGAGGTCTGGGTAGCCGGGGTCACATCCACGATGAAAGAGGGAGAGACCATCATTTTTCCGGCGAACGTCCCCCATGCATTGAGTGCAATTACCAGGTTTAAGATGATGCTGACCATGATTCGGGAGAAGACCGATGAGTGATGATAAGGATGGTATCTACTGTAAGGTATGTGGCGGAATTGTTCCAGGAGCGATTGAGATCAAGAGTGTACTGGTAGACGGGAAGGCGACCGGTATCAATCAACTGGAGTTTATAATAGAGGAAGTGAAAAAACTCGGACCTTTGAGTGATGCTGAAACGAAAACAGAATTATTAAAGAGGGCAAAGGTTCTCAATTACATCCCGACTAAAAAGGAAGGAGCCTATGCAGACGGCCTGCTTGAGGCTTTCAAGCGGGGTTAGTTTACTACCAGAGAGCAGGAACTGAAACAGAAGATCCTGATTACCATCTTCTCAATTTTCTCTGTTTTTTAAAAAACGGTTCCGTATGGTCGATCCGGTTTACAATCCCGGTTCATGGAAAATGAGAGATCTGGTTGATGATAAACCAGACAGGGGTTATTGTTATTCTGCCCGGAGAGCTTCAATCGGGTCCATCTGTGCTCCCCGCCATGCCGGATACAGGCCGGAAAGAATACAGATGATAAGACCGACCCCCATGGCATAGGGAAGATGGATGAGACTCTCATAGGTGAAGAAATATTTCGTATTTCCAATCATGATGTGAATGAAAAAATACCCCATGATAAGACTGAGAATCAAACCAAGCATTGCCCCAAGAATTCCAATAAGCGTGGCCTCATAAACAAACATCCTGAGAATCTCTCTCTTTTGTGTTCCAATACTCCGGAGAACACCAATCTCCCGTATCCGTTCGGTAACGGACATCATCATGATGTTAAATATTGAGACTGCGGCTACAAGCAGGGAGATACTGGCGATAAGCGTAGCAAAACTCGTAATCGTGGTTACAGATGAGGAGATCATGGAGACCATCCGGCTGCTGTCCTGGACCCGGACAGTCTCTTCTCTCCGATTCATCTGTGAATCAATATCACTGGAGACTGCGTCTGCATCGTTTATATCATGTAATACGATATTGACCTGATTGTACTCATCCTTTGCTCCAAACGCAGATTCGTACATATTTTTCGTCATAATAACTGCACTATCAGTACTGAGGTCCATGGACATCCCCCGTGATTCGATGATGCCTGACACCTTCACACCGGAACCTCCCACCGTAAACCTGCTTCCCACTTTAAAATCATTATCTTCGGCAAATGACGGCCCGATGAGAACTGAATTATCACTGCTCGGATACCCTCCGGATGAGAGATTATCGAGGATGGTCTTCATATCGCTGACTTCAAGGCCATAGACCTGGGTACTCCATTCGTCTTTTCCCTTCTTGACCTTCGCACGAATAGAGTGAACTCCATACACATACCCGTATTTACTCGCAATCTTGTAGATATTTTTATACTGACTTTTCGTCAGGTTGTCACTCCCGGAAGACATCCCCGGAGGGCCACCTCCACCTCCCTTTCCGGAATACGGACTCACAATCAGCTTATCTGCCATGGCAGAGAGAGACTCGGTCACAGAGGCAGTCATGTTCGACCCGAGCATACCCATACAGGCAATGGAGATGATACCGATGGTGATCCCGACTGCAGCAAGAATTGACCGGAGGAGATTAATCCTGACATTCCGGACCGCCATCGCAAAGATGATATCCTTCATCACGGACCATCCTGGACGATTTTTCCATCCCGTATGGTAATAATCCGGTCTGCCTGCTCTGCTATCATTGGATCATGGGTGACAATAATGAGGGTTTTTCCTTTTTCATTCAGTTTTTTCAGGATGTTCATAACGAGAACACCGGTTTTGGAGTCCAGGTTTCCGGTTGGTTCATCACACAGGAGAATTTTCGGGTTATTTACGAGGGCACGGGCAATTGCTACCCGTTGCTGTTGTCCGCCGGATAATTCACTTGGTTTATGTTTGGCTAGATCCTCAGTGATCCCGACCATGGAAAGGAGTTTTGAAACCCGGCCGGTGGTGTCTTTTTTCCGGTACTTCAGTGTATACGGGTATTCCACATTCTCATAGGCAGAAAGGAGAGGGAGCAGATTAAATTTTTGAAATATGAACCCTATGGTCATGAGCCGAAGACGGGTGAGGTCATAATCATTCATCAGGGTGATACTCTTTCCACCAATCTTCAGGTCTCCGGAGGTCGGAACATCCAGGCATCCAAGCTGGTTGAGAAGGGTGGATTTTCCTGATCCTGACGGGCCGATGATAGCAACAAATTCTCCTTTTTCGATAGAGAGTGAGAGGTCATCAAGAGCCACGACATCTCCTGAAAGAAGGGGATATATCTTGGTGATATGCTCAAGACGAACTACTTCATCTGCCATACAGTCACCGGTCACTTGAAACTTACCTTAATCTTCCGTCCATTTGTCTTTCTTTTCCATATCTTCCAGATGATAACAAGAACGAGCAGAATGCCAATACCATATAAAATCTCCATGACCGGTAAACTGTTCATTCCTGATCCCATGCCGGATAAGGGATTCATGGGGTTTGACCTGCCGGAGGAGCCTGAACTTCCGGTCTGTCCGGATGGAACTCCTGACGGCGGACTGCCACCACCAGGATATCCACCTGATACCCCGTTTATGGCTGATCCCAGTCCGCCATTGACCTGGCTCGTAGCAATGGAAATGTTTTTCGAGAACTGATTTCCTGATGAATCCTTGAATAAAATCACCAGGGGAACTGATTTCAGGTTTTGAGGAACGGTGATCTCAAAACTTGAAAAGTCTCCGGAGGTGATTGTTCCGATAACATACTTCTGGTTCGGGTTCCCGGATTCATCTGCTGCACTCTCAAGTGCCACCACGACCCCATACGCATCAGAAAGACCGGCATTTGAGACATCTCCGGCGATAGTATTCCCATCTGACCCGGATGTCACCTCAATATTATTGATGAGGGGATCTGCTGCAAGTTTATCAGTGCCCAAAGGAATTTCAATGGTATAAGATGTCTCATGGGCATTCATCCCGCAGGTGTAACTGATGTTAAAAGTGAGGTCTGTCTCTTTCGAGGGGGTAATCTCAAAGGGAATTGCCTTTTCAGAATGAGGCGGGAGATCACCGATGAATGCTGAGGTCCGATTGGACTGGATACCATCTCCGGATGGGACAATGGTAATGCCGGTCATGTTTACACTTTTTGCATTTCCAAGCAGGAGTGTGAGCCGTGTGGTAACGCCACTCGTAAATACCTGGGGAATACCTGAAACAGATACCGCAAGCTGAGGCTCCTCAACCCGGATGGGAACATTATACCGAAGACTCCCTGCGTCCTTATAATTTATGTAAAATGCCGGATAGTAGATATTTTCAGGCTGGTTGGCAAGAATGGTAAAGGTGAATTTTGTCCTTGTTCCGGCGCCGATTGTTCTGCTACTTTTATAAACATCACTATTCAGGACCACAATCTCCTTTGAGATGAACTGGGCATCAGTAATGGCAACGTTTGAAGTCCCCGTATTTTCCACGGTAAAGGTAATAAGCCCCACATCACCGGTCATCAAAACAGAGGGTTCAATAACAACGTCAGTTACGGTAACCCGTCCGGCTGCATCAATAGTCGCATTTGTCTCTTCCCCGACTACAGACTGGCAGCATACCATTGCGCCGGTAAGCAGAATCAGCAGGAGCGTACGCATTGGGAGATCTGAAATCCAATTTTTTATTCTTTTATTTTGAAAAACCGGTATAGTATGTAACTCATTCATAAACGACCTCAGGGAATGTGATGCCTGAAAAATCCACTATTATAATTTCTGTTTTGCATGATGAAAGGAGTTATCGAAATCATGTGACCTTTTTATATAAGCAAAATGGTGTTCAGAGGAGATATGAATTCAAATCAGGTGAATAGATCAAACCAGGAACCCATAGTTTTTTCAAAAAATGGATTCCTGGGTCCGGATGGAAACACCATTATTGCTGTGGTGGTTTCTCACCCTGATTTGGTGGAGCGGGTCGTTCACCTGGATTGTTTTTCCAGAACTCGTCAAGGAGAGCCTGGGCAGCGGTTGTGTTTCCACCTGCAAGAGCGGCCTCAATGGTTGCTACATCCTTTCCTTTTTCTTTCAGTTCCTGGATAATTTTTCCAAGTTGCTCTGCACTCATTTCCGGTCGCTTGGGTTTTGCTTCCGGGTGTGCAGCATAGAACTCATCAAGGAGTTTCCTGGCATCATCATCATCACCACTGTCAATGGCTGTCTGGATCTTTGATACATCAAAACCCTGCTCACTCAGGTTCTGAACCATGGTATCAAAGCCGCCGTTTGGGGGCCCATTTGGAGGACCGTTTGGAGGTGCTGCGGGTGTATCCTCTGCAAGAACACTGCAGACCATTGCACTCATAACCAGTGTGATGATCAAAGAAACTAAGATATTCGATGTTTTTTTCATGCTCAATCTCCTGATTCAGATCCTCGGTTACCGAAGATCTGATGTTCAGTTACAACCTATAGCAATGAGAAAAGGGATAAATATCTCGAAACCAGCAAGTACAATATCCAACCATCTGGTTCATCATTCATTATCTTCAGGGATGACCGAATCATTACAAATACAGGAAAACAATTATGATTTTCACCAATATGAAAAGAGTATTATGTCAGAGCATTCTTCTCTTTGGAATCTTATCGCTCGGTATCGTTTTTCTCTGTGAGATAGTGAGTGCAGATGCTGATGACGCAGATAATTCCTGCATTACATTTCAGCTTACAGATACTGGAGATGATGATATACTCCGCGTATCCCTGATGAAAGAAGGAGAGTCATCAAAAAACGGCATGGCTAGGCAGGAACAAAATGTTGAATTTATCAGGGAGAGAAATGAGATCAGATGGAATCCATGCAATGACAACGCATGCATGATCTTCTCGTCAAAAACTGCCGGGGGTAAAACCGGACGTGATCAACTGATACTTACCATAACCTTTAGCAATCCAAAGGTAGATGTTCGTTCCTGCTCTGGTGATCCCACCTGTGAACGACTCAAAGGAGGGACCTATACAAAAAGCGGGATGCTGGACGGGATACTCTATACCGGAAAGACCTATGCGGTATCGGTGAGCAGTCTCAAGGCAGGGATCGGAGAAGCGTTTGAGATGCAGGAAAAGCAAATATAATCTTTTTTCATGAGTCCGAAATCAGATTTATCATCGCAATAAACTCCTGAACACTCTGATATCGCATGTTTGGATCTGCCAGGAGTGAACGGGAAATTACTTCATCGCAGGATTTTAATGCAGGATTTACATCTGAAGGCAGGATGTACTCATTTTTCTGAATTCTCGTGAATAACTCTCCAATATTCGAGGTTCCATACGGGGGCGTTCCACAGATCAGTTCATACAAAAGGATACCAAGCTGGTAGATATCCGTTCTTTGATCGCCATTCCCGTATTTTTCCGGGCACAACTGTTCAGGACTGGCATAATACAAAGAGAAACTTGTATTTCTGGTATCATCAACCCGTTCGATGAACCGTGAAAGACCCCAGTCGGTAAGTTTTACGGTTCCATCATCATCTATCAGCACATTTCCCGGTTTAATATCACGATGAATGACCCCATGTTCATGAGCATATGCAAGAGCATAGGCAATCTGCCGGATAATCGTGAGAGCACGAACAGGGGACACGGGAAGGGTAATATCTTTGAGAGATCTCGGGATATACTCCAGCTCAACATAGGGAACCGGGAATATGTTCTGATCAGTAATCTGTGCAATGTGAGGATGCGTTAGATCACGCCAGACAGACATCTCATTGAGAAATGTCTTTCCACTTGTTTCATCTGCAGAGAAGGGTATTTTAAGCGCAACAATCTTCCCATCGGCATTTCTGGTTGCACGATAGACTATTGCCATCCCTCCGCTTCCAATAACTGAAATATCATGATATTTCGATGTTAATTTTTCTGGGAATGAAGGGGGAAGCTCTTCAGAAACCAGGGGAAGAGAGCGGGTGATGGTCTGGTCATGACTGATTCCATGGCCAGTTCCTTCTTTTTTATGGATAAAATGAGTCGTGATAAGAGCGAAGGCAGCCCCAGGAGTGATGATCGTAAGAGCGGTTACAATATTGATCTGAAGAGAGAATGTCACCGGGATGCGGACGGATAAGAGGAGAATAATTGCTATAATGGAGAACAGGATATGGGCCTGGTGCAGAGGGACGAGAGACCGGTTTCG